>NZ_CAKJTM010000005.1:15983-123774 GCF_917627345.1 Protofrankia sp. CiP3
AGCCCTGTTGCCGGGTGCTCTAAGCCATACGGGGCCGCCAAGATGTCCGCCGCCGAAGGGATCCTGATCGAAATGATCGACCAGACCCCGGCACGATTCCCGCCGATCAGCGGTTCACCGACAGGCCGCGTGGCATGACCACAGAATTTGATCATCCGTACGCCGGGGACGAAGAGGTACGGAACCGACCAGAACGGGGGCCTTGCCCGGTGTGCACGAACCCGGCCTACTCGGATGACCACCGCTGCGAAACATGCGGCATGCCGCCGCGGGCCGAGATGCCGCCGGAGACAGGTGACGCAGATCACCGAGAGATCGACCTTGGCCTCATCGCCGGCGTCTGTGACCGGGGAGTCCGACATACCACCAATGAGGACGCCATGGGTATCGCCATGGTCGGCTCCACCCTGATCGCCGTCGTCTGCGACGGTGTGTCGAGCACACCCGGGTCAGGACCCGCGGCGCGAGCCGCGGCCGCGGCCGCGACCGCGGTCCTCGCCGAAGCGGTCCGCGGCTCGTCCGCCACGCGCGGTCAGCCGGGCGAGGCGACCCGTCCCGCGGTGGCGGAACCCTGGTTGCCGGGTCCGCTGGCATCGGGGCCGGCGGGCGCCGGCTCAGGACCGGTGGTTCTCCCGGGGTCCGGCGAACGCGGCATCGCCTGTCTCAGGTCGCCGGATGAAGATCCGGACCACCGGGATCCAGCCAGGATGGCCGGGATGGCCGGCTACGCAGACATCAGCGGGGAGGACGACGAGCCCGGCTACCGCGATCCCTACGGCGGTCTCGAGTCCGACGGTCTTCAGTGGCCGGCCTCGGACATTCCAACGACGCCGCCTACCGCGGTCACGAACGATTTTCCCCGGTACGTCTTCTCCCCGGACGATGCCCAGAACGCGATCCACGCCGCTGTCGCGGCCGCGCAGGCGGCCGTCACCCGGGCGCCGGTCATCGATGGACGCATCGCACCGTCGTGCACGTTTGCCGCAGCTGTCATCACCCGTACCAGCGATGGCGGCGGCAGCGTCACCGTGGGCTGGATCGGGGACAGCCGGGTATACCTGCTCAGCCCACATCGGTTCGAACGGCTGAGTGAGGACGACACCTGGGCGGCGGAGGCCGCACGCGCGGGGCTGATCCCCGCCTCGGCGGTCGAGACCGACCGCCGAGCCCATACGCTTACCCGCTGGCTCGGCGCCGACGCCGGGGACGTGACCGCACATGTCCGTGTGGTTCCCCTGTCGTTGCCCGCCACGGTGCTGGTGTGTACGGACGGGTTGTGGAACTACCTGTCCCGGCCCGAGGACATGGCGGCGGTGGTCGGCGAACTCGCGCCAACTACCGCCGCGATCACGGTTGGCCGCCACCTCACCAAGCACGCCATTGACCGCGGCGGCCACGACAACATCACCGTTGTGGCCGCACGCATCGACACGACACCTCCCAGTGACCAATCCGGCGGAAGAGAGCCAGGCCGAACCCGCCCAGCTCCACCGTGAAGAATTCCGGGCCCGGTGTGCGGGTGACGACGGAGCCGCTACCATCAAACGTGGCCAAAACGCACAGCTTGCCCATCAGTCCGACAACGAGGCCACATACCGTCTACTTCGGAACATGGTCAGCATCAAGGGCCCGAGCACAGGTACGGTTCGACTGAAACGGAACGTCGACACCATTGACGAAATGGTCCTTGACCCGCAGCTGACCAGGACCGTCAGGGTAAACAGGTGATCAGGTGAGTGCACGCTGCCCAGACGGGCACCTGTCGCTAGCTCCCGACTACTGCGATCAATGCGGTATGCGGATTGTAGCCGGCCAGGAGCCCTACGTCCTCCCATCGGAAGACGAAACCGGGTCGGGTCGCCAGCGACCGCGGCAGCCGGAACAGTCCGCCGTGGACTCATACGGTCGGCGGCCGGTGGACCCGTCCGGGGCGGGGCGAGCCAGGGTTGACCCGGCTGATCCGCTTGGTATCCGCCGCCCACCGGATACCAAGCGGGTTGGTACGTCCCGGCCGTTCCCAGACCATGGCGCGCCGTCAGATGCCGAGTCATACGCTCAGGACGGCTACCCACCGAACGGGTATCCGCCCGATGGCTACCCGCCGGAGGGCTACCCAGCCGACCGGTACGACCCCAACGGCTATTCCTCGGACGGGTACGCCCCCGCCGCGGAAAACTACCCACGGGACGGGTATACGCCGGACGGCTACGGCCGGGATGCCTACCCGCCGGGCGGGTACTCCCCCGGTGGCTATGACGCGAGCGGCTACCAGGCAGCTCCCTACCGCGACCCCCGCGACGACCCACGCCGCGACCCACGTGACGAACCGCGCAGAGGCGAGCCATGGGGGTATGACAGGAACCGCGCCGACCCGTACGCACCCAGCCACCCCGCTCCCAGCGGCGGGGATGATCCGTTCGGTCTGGACCGTGCGAGCGCCGTTCCACGCGGCCCGATAACAGCACCGCCCGACTACCACCGCCCACGTCCCAACCAGCATGTGCCCGCACGACCACCGTCCCGAGAGGCCGGCGACGGCTATGACGCCGCCTGCCCGAGCTGTCACAATCCGCACGAGCCGGGTACGCGGTTCTGCGAGGTGTGCGGATTCGATCTGGTCCTGCGGGAACGCCCCGGCACACCGGACCGGGGAGCGGTGCAGACCGGCTGGGACGTGCTTGTCGAAGCCGAGCGCGAGTACTACGACAGTGGCGATGACCACCGTGTCCCGTTCCCCACGGTCTACCCACGGCGGGTCTTCACCCTCAGCGGCCCCCGGCTGCTGATCGGGCGACGCAGCGAGTCCCGCGGCATCCATCCGGAGATCGACCTGTCCGGCACACCGGAGGATCCGGGTATCTCCCGCGCGCACGCCATGCTCCAGCTGATGGCGGACGGTGGGTACGCCGTACTCGACCCTGGATCGACGAACGGTACCCGGATCAACGACGAACCGAATCCGATCCCGCCCGGCCAGCCGGTACCGCTGCGCAACGGCGACCGAGTCTACCTCGGCGCCTGGACGCGGATCACGATCCGCATGCTCGCTCGATAGCCGCTTCCGGGCTCTGCCCCAGCCGCCGACGGCGCAATCATCGTGCTTCTTCCGGTGCCGTCGGCGGGAGCGCTGGCTCACGCCAGATGCCAGCGTTGCCCCTCCGGAGTGTCCTCAACCACTATGCCCCCAGCCGCGAGCCGGGCTCGGATCCCATCCGCCTCGGCGTAGTCCCGCCGGGCACGCGCGGCCGACCGCAGATCGAGGACAATCTCCATGACCCCGTCCAGCGCAGGTCGCAGTTCGGAACCGGCCGTGGGCCACTGCCCGATCGGATCAAGCCCAAGGACCGCGAGCATCCGGCGCACGACGTCGACCCAGCCGGCAAGCTCCCGGCTTCGCGTCTTGGACAGCACCTGGTTCCCGCGCCCGACAGCGCCGAACAGGACCGCCAGCGCCCGGGAGACCGCGAGGTCGTCGTCGAGCGCAACCGCGAAGGCACGCCAGGCCTGCGCCGGGTTCCCAACCATGGCCGCGTCCACCGGAGCGCCCCCGGCCGCGGTGTCGGCCGCCAGCGGCCCGGCATGACCATCAAGCACGCGCTGTGCCCCGACGGCGCATTCAGCCGCAAGTGCCGCGGCCTCGTCGGGCCCACCCAGGATGTCCAGGGCATTGCGAACAAAGGTCTCGACCCGGTCATGGGCCGCGGCCGACTCGGCCAGCCCTTCCTGGCCGTATTCCAGCGATGAGCGATAGTGCGCGCCGAGCAGGTGGTAACGCAGCACCTGCGGTCTGACCTGGTCAAGCGCATCGGCGACCAGAAACGAGTTGCCCAGTGACTTCGACATCTTGGTACCGCGGGTCGTCAGCAGGCCGACATGCATCCAGTAACGGGCCATCTCAGCTGTGCCGGCCACGGCAGGCTGCCGGCCCGTGCCCATGGCGCAGACCGACTGGGCGCGCTCATTTTCGTGGTGCGGAAAGACGAGGTCAAGACCGCCACCGTGGATGTCGAAAATCTCGCCGAGATACTTGCCCGCCATGGCTGAGCACTCGATATGCCAACCTGGACGGCCTCGCCCCCAGGGTGACTCCCAGAACGGCTCACCCGGCTTCGCGCCCTTCCAGAGCGCGAAGTCACGAGGGTCGGCCTTCCCTGATTCACTCTCCGATGACGCCTGCATGGCGTCCGGACGTTGATTCGACAACTGTCCATAACCGGCGAAGCGAGCGACCCGGAACCAGACCGACCCGGCGCTCACGTAAGCGCAGCCGACATCCAACAGTCTGGCGATGAGCGCCAGCATCTCCGGGATATGGCCGGTCGCCCGAGGCTGAATCGTGGCCGGCAGCACACCGAGAACACGGTATGCGTCATCGAAGGCCCGCGTCTGGCGGGTGGCGAGCTCCCACACGCTCTCGCCGGCCCGGTCCGCGTTAACTATGATCTTGTCATCGATGTCAGTGATGTTCTGGACAAAGGTCACATCAAGCCCGGACGCGGTGAGCCAGCGGCGCAGTACATCGAAGGCGACCGCGGTACGTACATGCCCGACATGCGGCGCGGACTGGACGGTGGGCCCACAGACGTACACGCCCACATGACCGGGGTGCAACGGCTCAAACGGCCGTATGCGCCGGGTGCGCGTGTCGTAGATGTGGAGTCCCATCCGTCAAGCGTACGGCGCGACTCCCGTTCGTACGTCCGCACCCCCGATCAAAAACCCGGCTTGGCTTCGTACACAGCCCAAAACAATTTGTGACAAACAACACATCAATGCGCAAGTGATCCACCACGGAGCAGCACGGAGCACCGCGAGAGCCGAAGCTCCCGGCGCCTCGACATGGAAGTCTCACCCGGTGGTGAGCAGCCGCTCAGGGGTTACGCGAATGACCACCCGGACCGCGTCCGGCCCGTCCCACTGATAGGTCTCGTCACCGGTGTATTTCACCGCGAGTGCGTCGATAAGCTCGCGACCGCCCTCTTCGGTCAGGGTTGCCCGGCCGCGGATCTCGACGTATCCGTAGGGGTCCCGCTGGTCGAGAAACATGATCCCCACCCGCGGATCTCGCGCGATATCACGCTCCTTGGCGCGGCCCCGGACCGTGGACAACAGCAAGTCATCGCCATCGCGTGCGACCCACAGCACTGTCATCCGCGGAGACCCGTCGGGACGGATCGTTGCGAGCGTCACGTAGATCGCGATATCCGCAAGATCCTTGACCTTTTCGGGTAGATATAGCGACATCAAGCTCCTCCGCCGGGTCCCGTCGCGTTCTCAGCCTCTCATTCGCGGTGGCAGTCAGCAGCTCTCATGCCAACCAGGCATGATCAACCTCGTGGATGGGACACGCACTGATCAGCCGCGGGCAACCAATGCGGTGGCGATCGCCGCAAGACCTTCACCGCGCCCAGTAAACCCAAGGCCGTCAGTGGTGGTTGCGGACAGGCTCACCGGCGCGCCGACCGCGGCCGTCAGGGTTTCCTCGGCCTCGGCGCGCCGTGCGGCCATCCGGGGCCGGTTCCCCACGATCTGCACGGCGACGTTCCCGATCGTCCAGCCCGCCTCAGCCAGCAACCTCGCCGTTTCGGTGAGCAGGGTGACCCCCGCCGCCCCGGCCCATTCCGGCCGGCCGGTGCCGAAGATCGAACCTAGATCGCCGAGTCCGGACGCGGTCAACAACGCGTCACAGGACGCGTGTGCCGCGACATCACCATCCGAATGCCCGGCAAGGCCGGTTTCGTCCGGCCAGAAAATACCCGCCACCCAGCACGGGCGGCCGGCCGCGAACGGGTGGACGTCCACGCCGACACCCACCCGGGGAAGTCCGGGCAGCGACAACTTCCTCACCTCACAGGAACAACATCAGCGCCCTCGTGCGGCGCGCTGGCCGCGGCTGCGCACCGGCAGGCAGCGCCACGCTGGTCGGGCGGTACGGAACCCCGAATCCGGCCAGAACCCCGGGGCATACAACTATGATCTTTTTCGCGCGCCCAGAGCCACGGGGATCAGTCGGCCAAAAATCAAGTGACTATGTCTCTTTCCGTGCACCCAGCGGCCCGAGGGTCTAGTCACGACGCGCAAGCAGCGCCTCGGCAAAAAGCAGATCGACCGGTCGGGTCACCTTGAAAGCCTCCTGGGCACCGGGAACGGTCGTCACGGGGACGCCGAGCGCCTCAACCAGCCCGGCATCGTCCGTAATCGCCACCCCGTCCGCTGCTGTCCCGCCGAACCGATAGGCCTCGTCCAGCACATCCCTACGGAATCCCTGCGGTGTCTGCACAGCGCGCAGAACATCACGCGGAAGCGTCCGCGTAACCCGGCCCGCTCCATCAACCTGCTTGATCGTATCATTTATCGCGAGTACGGGGATCACTGCTGGCGCCCCACTCAGCACCGCGGCGGCGACCGCGTCAACAAGCGCGGGGGGCGTCAATGGACGAGCCGCGTCGTGCACCAAGACCACCCCCACCGTCTCATCAAGAACGGAGATGGCTGCCCGCACGGAATCGATGCGCTCCGCGCCACCGGCAATCACATGTACGTCAGGCCCAAGCAGGGCGACAAATGTTTCCAGCTCCGTGGCCGGCGCGGCGACGACCACCTGGTTCACCAAGGTCGCGGACATCAGTGAATCGACCGCATGCTGCACGAGGGAACGACCGGCCAATCCACGAAGTGCCTTGGGTACGGCACCGCCAAGACGTTCGCCGCGGCCAGCTGCCGGAACGACCGCGGCTACACGGTCAGACATACGCATTACGTGTCAAAAGGACTGGGGACGTCTGGATATCCGCGTTACCTGCCGCCGGCTAACCTGCCAAGACCTCGTCGAGCATGGCCTCGGCTTTGTCCTCATTTGTGCCTTCCGCGAGTGCGAGCTCACTGACCAAGATTTGTCGCGCTTTGCTCAGCATGCGCTTCTCACCTGCGGACAGCCCCCTTTCGCGATCACGACGCCAGAGGTCGCGAACCACCTCGGCAACCTTGTTCACATCGCCGGACGCGAGCTTTTCAAGATTTGCCTTGTACCGCCGTGACCAGTTGGTTGGCTCCTCGGTGTGCGGAGCCCGTAGAACCTCGAATACGCGCTCGAGACCGTCCTGACCGACCACGTCACGGACGCCGACCATCGCAACGTTGTCCGCTGGGACGCGCACGGTCAGGTCACCCTGAGCAACCTTGAGTACGAGATAGAGCCTTTCCTCGCCCTTGATGACGCGTGTTTCAATCGCGTCGATGAGAGCAGCACCATGATGTGGGTAAACAACGGTCTCGCCGACTTGGAACGCCATGTGTCAAGTGCCCCTTCCGCCTTCACCAGAGTAACACGCATGCATCGACCCAGGTCAGACGCATGCTTGTAAGGCAGGCCGTGGCTGGCCCGCCTAGGCGCCTCGGTGACGTGCCGCCAACGGGTCCGCGACGCTCCGGACCAGGCGAAACAGGCAAAGGCCGCCGACACGGGCAGCCTGCCCAGATGTCCTTACTGTGCCTCTCGCTACCCCCATGACGCCGATGACCCACGTGGACCGCCGGCAGCGCCGTGCTGCCGTGGCGTACGGCTGCCGTTCCACCACGCCCGATCCATGACTTCTCACCCAAGCTCGCGCGGACCTTCGTCCACGCGGAAGGAACCACGATCGCGCGACCTTTGGTCACTAGTCTTCCTATACCACCCGGCAGATGGGCCGTCCATCGGCCACGATGGACGGGTGCACCTCACACCGCCGCCGCCCGCCGCCGGGGACGACGAGGGCAACGGGCCCGGCCGTGATGACCGTCATCCCCGCCCCCGGAACGGGCACCGTGACGACGTCCCAGGCGACGTCCCAGGCGATGTCCCGGACGACATCCACATCCCGGACGACATCAGCGAGCTGGCCGACGACGTCGCCGCTTACCACGCCGAACTACAGTCGCTGCGGCGCCGGGAGCTCATCAGCAAGATCCTTCCAGGCCTGCGCCCCGCACCGGCCGACCGACCGGCTCACCGGTCACGCCCCACCCCAAGTGTGATCATCGCGGTACTTCTCATAATCATCAGCGCGCTCGGCGCCATGGTGCCGCTCGTCCTCGCTCATCCGCGCCCGCCCGCGCCCGCCCGCCCGCTCCCGCTCGCGGCCACAACTGCGCAGCTGGGTGCCGTCGGAAGCGTGCTGCCCGACATCACGCTCCGCGCCGCGCACGGGTCGCGCGTCGCTTCCGATCTTCGACCGGCGCTGATCGTGCTGCTGCCAACGGCCTGCGACTGCGCAAAAGCCGTCCACGACATCGTGGGCCAAGCCCATGAGGGCAATCCGGTGCCGACCTATCTGCTCGCCCCGGAAGCGGACAGCCCAGCTCTGAATGAGCTCACCCGCGCGCCCGAGGCCGCGGGCGGGCGTGCCCTCGGCTTCGGCGACCCGGACGGATCCCTTGCCCGCCTGGTCGGTGCGGATCCCCAACAGCCGACGCTGCTCCTTGTCGCCGCGGACGGCCGGCTGGTACAGCCACCTCGCGTCTTCGCTCCCGGCGACCGCCTGGAGGGCTGGCTCGGAGCCCTTCCGCTCCGCTGACCGAGCACCACCAGGTGATCATTATCACGGACCACCGGCCGCCACGCGCAGAGTCCGGGCCCGTGCCGCCGCCGCTGCACTAGGCTGTGCTCCGCGGTCGAACCCGTCGGGTATGTGAGTCTTCGGGTGGAGCCAGCCACAAGCCGTCCGCCAGTCCGGCGGCAGGGTCAATCAGTACCGACAAGATGACCGTCGGTACCGCACGGAGGAGCAGCCGAGCCGTGAGCCACCGTCCGGGTGTGCGTACCGCGACCGTCTCGCTGTTCGCCGCCGCATCGCTGATCGGCACGGTCGCACTGACGTCGTGTGCGGCAGGTAATGACGCGGTGACGGCGCAGGCGCGCACGACGACGAACACAGTCTCCGGTGCCATCGGCACCATCTCGTTGCGTAATGTCTACGTGGCCGGACCAGCGGCCTCAGGCGAGAAGGCCCAGGTCGTGTCCGCGTTCTTCAACGGCGGAGCCGAGGACGACCAGATCGTTCAGGTCGCGTCGCCGGCTGCGAAAGGCGGCCAGGCCCCGAAGAGAGCCGTCCTCGAACCAGGCGGTAGCAACATCTATATCGCCGACGGTAATGCTCCCACGCTGACCGGGCTGAACCGCGACCTGCTCGTCGGGCAGGCGATCGCGGTCACGTTCACCTTTGCCAAGGCCGGCAGCATCACCCTCGCCGTCCCGGTGGAACCACCCGCTCCGGGAGCGTCCGCAGCGCCAGCGACATCGCTCCCGACGCCGTCCGCGCGATCGGTGACCAGCAGTCCGACCGCTTCCGTTCCCGCTTCCGCAACCAGTAGCCCGACCGCCGGCACGACACACCCGGCCGGCGCCACCGGCTGATCGTCTGGCAGCCGGAGAACACGCGATCGGCCACTGGCCAGCGCCGTTCGGTCACCGCCGACGATGCCGGTCCGGCCGACGTCGGCCGACTGACATCGGTCGGCAGCCTGACAGGGCGGCTCGGCAACTGCCCCATGGTGGTTGTCGGACCGCCCCGATACGGTGCGGGCCATGTCATCCCGGCCTCCCGTTCCCCGCCCGAACACATCGGGCACGTCCAGCTCCCGAGCGGCATCGGGCGGTTTCCGGTGCAGTGGGTGCGGTACGGAGTCGGTCAAATGGGTAGGCCGGTGCCCACGCTGCAACGCCTGGGGGACAATCGAGGCCCAGGCTCCCGCGGTCCGCTCAACCCATCGGTCGGGCGGGCGTGGCCTCGCCCGGGTGACCGCGACGATCACGGCCCCCGCGTGCCCCATGTCCGCGGTTGACATCACGACGGCTCACAGCCGGCCCACCGGGGTCACCGAACTCGATCGAGTACTCGGTGGCGGCCTCGTTCCCGGAGCGGTCGTCCTGCTGGCCGGGGAGCCGGGTGTCGGTAAGTCCACGTTGCTGCTTGAGGTCGCGGCGCGCAGTGCCGCATCGGGCGCTCGGGCGCTCGTGGTCACCGGCGAGGAGTCAACGGCTCAGGTCCGGCTGCGTGCCGGGCGGACGGGAGCGGTACACCCCGATCTGTGGGTCGCCGCGGAGACCGACCTGGAGGCTCTGCTCACCCACGTCGACGAAGTTCGTCCCGAACTTCTGGTCGTCGACTCGGTACAGACCATCACCACCGCCACCGCTGAAGGGGCAGCCGGCGGGGTCACCCAGGTCCGCGAAGTCACCGCGGCACTGATCCGCGCGGCAAAGGCACTGAACATGGCATGTGTGATCGTCGGCCACGTGACCAAGGATGGCGCGGTCGCCGGACCGCGGCTGCTGGAGCACCTGGTTGATGTCGTTCTGCACTTCGAAGGCGAGCGACACTCGTCACTACGCCTGGTCCGGGCGAGCAAGAACCGTTTCGGCCCCTCCGACGAGGTCGGCTGCTTCGAGATGGGCGACGGTGGCATCCGCGGCATCGCGGATCCGAGCGGGCTGTTCCTGTCCCGCTGGCATGACGGCGGACCCGTGGACGGCGTCGCCGGCACCTGCGTGACGGTCACGGTCGAAGGCCGCCGTCCGCTGGTTGCTGAGGTACAGACGCTGGTGGCAAGCTGCACGGCGGCGGTGCCGCGACGAGCCGTTTCCGGGCTGGACTCGGCCAGGGTCGCGATGATACTCGCTGTCGTTGAGCGCCGTGGCCGGCTCCAACTTGGCAGATCGGACGTGTACGCGGCTACCGTCGGTGGGGTCCGGCTAGCCGAGCCGGCCGCCGATCTCGCCGTCGCGCTGGCCACGATCAGCAGCGTTGAGGACCGCCCCATTCCCGCGAACCTCATCGCCGTCGGCGAGGTGGGCCTGGCCGGCGAGGTCCGGTCGGTGGGCGCGGTCCGCCGGCGTCTGACGGCCGCGTCCCGGCTCGGTTTCCGATGGGCGCTCGTCCCCCCGGACGCGGGTCCGGCGCCCGAGGGCATGACAACGATCGAAGTGTGCGACCTGAACAGCGCAATACAGCATATGTATGGTGATAATAAATGAAAATCACAGTGACCAAAAATTTAACTACAAAATCATATTCAACTACAATGCCATGGGAACGGCATGGCAAAGCAGCCCGCCCGATACCATCACCACGGCGGAACGCCGAGATACCGAGGGAGCCAGATGGCAGGACCACCCGGGGATGACACCTTCCGGGCGACACTGGCCGCTGTCGCCCCAGGAACCCCATTCCGGGATGGGCTTGAGCGCATCCTCCGCGGCCATACCGGCGGCCTGATCGTTCTTGGGCACGACAAGGCGGTCGAGGGCATCTGTACCGGTGGCTTCGAGCTCGACGTCGAGTTCTCCGCCACCCGGTTGCGCGAGCTCGCGAAGATGGACGGCGCGATCGTCCTGTCGTCGGACCTGCAACGAATCGTACGGGCAGCCGTGCACCTGGTGCCTGACCCGACCATCTTCACCGAGGAGTCCGGTACCCGGCACCGCACGGCCGAACGGGTGGCCAAGCAGAGCGGGTATCCGGTGATCTCGGTCAGTCAGTCGATGCGGATCATCGCACTGTATGTGGCCAGCCGGCGCTACGTCCTCGATGACTCAGCCGCCATCCTGTCCCGGGCCAACCAGGCACTGGCGACTCTGGAACGCTACAAGATGCGGCTGGACGAGGTTGCCGGCACGCTGTCCGCCCTGGAAATCGAAGATCTCGTCACCGTCCGCGACGCGATATCTGTCAGCCAACGTCTGGAAATGGTTCGGCGGATCGCCGATGAGATCGAAGGCTACGTCGTCGAACTCGGTACCGACGGCCGGCTGCTGTCCCTCCAGCTCGAGGAGCTGATGGCAGGGGTGGAAACCGAACGGGAACTCACCGTCCGCGATTATCTGCCCTCCGGAGGCAAGGTGGGCACCGCCGCCGAGATTCTCGCCCGGCTCTCCGCGATGTCACCGACCGATTTGTTGGATCTGACCGTGCTCGCCCGCACGCTCGGCTTCCCTGGGGGCGCGGATGTACTCGACGGCCAGATCAGTCCCCGCGGCTATCGGATGCTGGCCAAGGTGCCACGACTGCCCCGGACGGTCGTGGACCGGCTCGTCGACCACTTCGGCACCCTGCAGAAACTGCTTGCGGCCGGCGTGGACGACCTGCAGACCGTCGAGGGTATCGGCGCCGCGCGCGCCAGAGCCGTTCGTGAGGGGCTGTCCAGGCTCGCCGAGTCCAGCATCCTCGAGCGCTACGTCTAACCCCAAATTTCCGCTTCGCGAAAATTTGGGGACCCCTGACTCGAGGGCAACCTCCATCTGAGGTTAACGATCTCCCACCGGAGATCGTTAACGGAACTCACAACACCCCACCCACAACCGCTCCGCGAAAATTTGGGGACCCACACCTCATGAAGCGCCGGGCCCCGGGGGTGGCTGATCATCGAAACGAGCTCATGCCAGGATGGTGGTGATGACATCCTTCACAGTCGGTTCCCATGTCCCGGAAACAGCAGCCGCACCGCCCGCGCTCGCGGACGCCGTCCTTGACTGGTACAGCGTGTGCGCCCGGGATCTTCCCTGGCGAGACCCGCGAGTGAGCCCGTGGGCGGTCCTCGTCAGCGAGATTATGCTTCAGCAGACACCGGTGAACCGGGTCCTGCCCGTGTGGCGCGCATGGACCGACCGCTGGCCGGCCGCGTCCGCGCTTGCCGCCGAGCCAGCCGGCGAGGCCGTACGGATGTGGGGGCGGCTCGGCTACCCGCGGCGGGCGTTGCGACTGCATCAGACCGCCGTCGCCATCACGGAACTACACGGTGGAGCAATCCCCAACAGCGTGAACGAACTACTGCGGCTGCCAGGAGTCGGTACCTACACCGCTCGGGCAGTTGCCGCGTTCGCCTTCCAGCAGCGCCACGCTGTGATCGATGTCAATGTCCGGCGGTTTGTCAGCCGTGCGGTCGGTGGCCACGATGACCAGCGGACGGCGACATCACGCCGGGACCTGCAACTGGTCGAGTCGCTCCTGCCTGTCGACCCGCGGATGGCAGCCCGGGCCAGTGCGGCGTTCATGGAACTCGGCGCGCTGGTCTGTACCGCGCGGACGCCCCACTGTGCTGCCTGCCCGGTGGCGGAAGAATGCGGATGGCATCAGGCGGGCAACCCGCCCGCGGATTCCCCGCCCCGGCGTCCGCAGGGCTATGCCGGGACCGACCGACAGGTACGCGGACGCCTGCTCGCGGTGCTGCGCGAGGCGCCAGGGCCGGTACACCGCGGGCTCCTCGACGCGGTGTGGGACGAGCCGGTACAACGCGAGCGGGCGCTGAGCGGACTGCTGGACGACGGTCTCGCGATCCTGATCGCGCCAGGTGTGTACGCGCTGCCCGGACATCCCGCGATCGATTCCTGAGCTATCTGCGCACCGAGATACCTGCGCACGCGGCTCGAAGGGAACACCGAAACCACCGTCGGGCTGGGGCACGCGCCGCACCGCATCGCGACGCATCCACCTGGCATCCAGGCATGCCCCGAACACTTCCGGCGGCAGCCACTTGGCCAAGAAAAGCAATAAATAAATCAGCTTGGCTGCAAAAGAAGCTGACGACCAAATATTGCGGGGGGCGGAAAATACCCCTACCCCTGACCGCACCGGTCGCCAGATATTTGCTATAAAGCAATATCGATGCTGTCGCATGCTCGAAAACCCTCTGGGATGCCGATGGTTATTTGATCGCGGAGTCACAGTACGGACACGAAGTGATCTTACAGGCATGCTTCACGTCACCCACGGCCCATGGCGGCGGGCGGTGGGTAGGAAAGGGCGCCAATGCGACAACGTGGAGCTGCCGTGAACGGCTCGCCAAAAGGACCACATAGTCGGCCGCAAACGCATCGATCAAAGTTGCTAGGTTCTCATCGAGGAGGCCCGAAAATGGACACCGACGGCGACCTTGTACCCGAACCCCGAGGCGTACCCAACACCACACCGACCTCACTTGCCGAGGTAGTGACCGTCCAACACGGCCCGGTCGTCGAGCATGAGCTCGTCCTCGCGGCCGGTGCCACCGCGGCCGACCTGACCGCGGCCATGATCCTGGTACCGGCGCAGGCCGCCCTGATCAGCTTCCACGGGGACGTCGACCTGTCGCTGATCTTTCGCGAAATGCCAGGCGACAGTGGCACCACGCCATACCCGGCCTGACCCCGGCGGCGCTCCGCTCACAGCGGCGATCCTCCGTTGCGACCGTCAGAGGCGGAGAAAACGGGATCTGGTGCTGATCTTTTAATCGGACCGGCCCGCCGGTGATCAATTGTTGGTGTCCGGCCACGATGATCGGCCTGGTGCGACCTCCCTGTGGCCCGCGGCCTTGCCGGCAACCACCTGGACGCGGCTCCCTGATCGAACGACGGCTTCCGAAACACGCCGTACCGGTTAGCCGCGTCATTCCAGGGTAATCCGAAGATCAGGATTATCACAACCAAGGGCCACTCCGATGGACGTTGATCCGGTCAAAGATCTGTCGGACGGTCCCTCACCGGCCTGTGCCCAAGGATGCTGGGAGGACGCTCGTGGACGAGAATCCAAATTCGATCAATACTGACATCGAGGCAACCAGAACACGGCTTGCCGAAGAGCTCACCGCGCTGTCCGAGAAGATGAGTCCCACAAAGGTGGCGGGACGCACCGTCGAGGATGCCAAGATCGCCATAGCCCATACCTGGGAACGGGTGGCCACCGGCGCGGCAGACGCCCGGGTGCGGCTTGCCGGGGCAACCGAGGACCTCGCTCCCAGGGCCTCGGCGACAGCCCAGAAGGCGAAGGACAGCGCGGGCCGGGCGGTGCACCGGGTCGGGCAAAATCCGCACCTTGCGGGAAACGCGCAACATGTGAGGGACGCCGCCAGCCAGACGGCGGCGAAGGTCAGCCACAACCCGCGCGTGACCGCAACAGCCGAGAAGGTGCGGGAATCCACAGTCCGCCCCGCGCGGACCATGCAGGCCGTGCGCCAGCAAGCCGTCAACAACCCCCGCGCCGCCCGTGCCACGGCAGCCGCCGTGACCGGCGTAGCGATGGCAGCCGTGCTGGTCGTCATCGTCCGCGGCAGACGCCGCGCTCGGCGATAGCGCCCCGATGGCGTAGGCCGCTGGCAGAAGAGGATGCCACCGGCCTACGTCGGCGGACGGCGGTTGTGTCATGTGCCGCTACCGGGAAGCGGACCCGGTCACCAGGACTCGGCCACGGTGCCCTGAGGATCTCTGACGTTCTGAGCGTCGCCGGCATCATGGGTTCCGTCAGCGGCAGGTGCTGTCGTGGGCCGCGGGATCTCGGCAATCACCACCCGGTCCCGTCCCCGTGCCTTGGCGGAGTACAGAGCGCCGTCCGCCATTGCGACCAGCTCGCCCTGGTTCGACACGTGCGTCGGAAAGGCGCAGGCCCCCACCGACACAGTGGCGAAGATCAAGGTGTTGGCGTCCAGGGCGATGGGGCTCCCTGCCACCCGGGCACGCAGCCGTTCAGCGAGCGCTCCCAGCTCGCTCAAGTCGACATTGGACGCCAACAACGCAAACTCCTCACCGCCATAGCGGGCAAGCACATCGCCTGGGCGGGTCGCTGCGCGTAGTCGAGCGCCGATCTCGGCAAGCACCCTGTCACCTCCGGGATGACCATGATGATCATTTATTTCCTTAAAATGATCAACATCAATAATGACCAGCCCCAGCAAACCTCCGCTGCGACGCACCCGGGTGAGCCCGATGGACATCTCCGCCTCAAGAAAGCGGCGCGTGTACAGGCCGGTCAGCGAATCGACCATCGCCAACCGGCGCTGGTCGCAGACGAGTCCCGCCATTCGAGCGATCGTCAGCAGGAACATCAGCGCGCATGCCATCGCCATAACCGGAATGTCATGGGTGACCCCACGGGCATATTCAATCATTATCATGACAGGAGCGGCCAGCGCCGCCGTGAGCAGCACAGTCAGCCGGACTCCACCGAGGTTCTGCTCGCCAGCGGGCGCGGGTGCGGCCAGCCGCGTCATCGTCGGATGAAGTGCCGCGGCGCCTAGCGTCACGTTGGCGACAAGCCACATCCCATCCAGGAAGTTGCCCGTCCGATAGGTGCCGCCCAGTTGTTGCAGCCCATAGAGGGTGTCCGCGGTCATGATTAAAAAAAGGTTGCCCATGAGCAGGAAGCAGGCAGGCGACCGACGGCCCGGCCCGAGGAACAGCCTCAGCCCGACCGCGAGCAGCGCGATATCCATTACCGGATATCCGATCAAGGATGCAGCATCGGCCAGTCGGCCGGATCCGCCGCGGACATACGGGCCAATCAGGCCCAGCCAGGAGAGCATGGCCACGGCGACCGCCAGGGTACCGGCGTCCAGCAGGCCAGGCAGGTCACGCCCGGGAGTCCGGTGGCGTATGAAAATGACCAAACCCGCCACCGCAAGCGGATAACGAGCCAGGTAAAACGCATTAAAAAAAATGGGGAATCGCGCGGCTCCCACGACTGCTCCGGCGGCCTGGTATGGCGGGAAAAGTGCCGTACCAGCAATCAAATACACGAGCTGGCTGGCGGCCAGCAGCAGCCAGGGCAGCCGTGGTGCGGGCCGGAAGCAACCGACACCGACGAGTACCGCTATCGCGGCCGAGGCGCTGGCCAGGCAATAGCCCACAATCCGTACGGTGTGCCCCACGCCCTGCGACGGCACCAGGTAGTAACCGACCGCCAAACAAAACCCGAACGCCAGGTAAAGCAGACATGACCGGTTTGTGGCCAAGTATCTACGGCTGTTTCCCGGCCTCATCAGATCATCCCGGGGCGGCCAGTCTCCCCATGTCTCCACAGGCGCGGAAAAAGCCATTATTGCGCCTCCTTCAGCCAATCAGGTTGTATCCGATGGAACCAGTCGGTCCGGATATCTCGGCGAGGTATCGGAATTCGTGCCATCTGGACAATGGCCTTCGCGGCGAGCTGGACGCCACCGGGCCGCCCCGAAACACGGAAAACCTATTCCAACTACTCGGAACCCAGGCCCCGTCATAATATGAAAAATACTTTTTTGCCAGTGAACGGATGATCCTCCCGACTAATAGTAAGATTTCCTGTGAAACTCCTGTGAGCGCCAGCCTGCTATTTAATGATCTTCTATGACGACCTCCAGCCGGGGACCTCCCGCCCACACCACGATGCGTAACGGAAATCGACTCTTCCCCCTGCCTCCCAGGACCCCCTTTGCTGACCGGCCGCCCGTGGCGGGTCAGCCGTCCCCAGGTCGGCCCAAGACAACTGCCTGTACCAGCAAAGCGGTACGTGACCGACATCCCTTGCATCGAGTTGTACATCCGCCTTCGGTCTCAGTGAAACATTATGGACCAATGGTTTCCGCTATCGACGTATGGGGCCGTATCCGTGCCACGATCGCTGAGCGCGACCGGGAGATCAGAGCGCTGCGCGCTGCCCTTGGCCCGCCATGGAGAGGAGGGCAGCACCGGCGACCGGCCTTGCCACGCAACAGCCATGACTGGATGGACATCGCCCATGAACTCGGGATCCGGCGCAAAAGGCCGGTCGTCGACCTCGCGACAGGCACCGACAGGAGTTCAGGTGCGGCCCGCGCGGCACACCGGGCCTGCCTGCGGCGACAAAGTGATCAAAAACACCGCCGGCAACCGGCAAGCCGCGAAATCAGCCGGCAACCGGTCCGAGCACGGGCTATCTTCCGAGGTTCGGATCCGGAAATAGGCACTTTTGATCTAAAAAGTTCGAAAAAATCCGCGCACGGGCGGCCACGACCTCGCCGCCGGCTCCTTGGCACCATCTGACGATCAGCATGATCACATCCGGTTACGCTTACGACAATCTTTTATCTATACACCCCGACCAGCCAGCGACATACGAATGTGATCGATCATACGTTTGATCACCACGATCAAGTAGAGCGCACTCGAGAAAGTTGATGCGCCGACAGCCGTAAACCCCGCCGGGCTCGGTAGCGTGATCCGGGGATGGGGTGCGGATCATAGGAGAGGAGCGGGCGTGCTGGCGCCGCTGACCGACGCTGATCCCCGAAAAGTCGGGAGGTACTGGCTCCAGGGACGACTGGGCGCCGGCGGGATGGGCACCGTCTATCTCGGCTTTGACGATGACGGCCATCCCTTGGCAGTCAAGGTCATCCGCCCAGAATTGATCAACAATGCGGACTTCCGGAAGCGGTTTCGCCGCGAGGTCGCGGCAGCGCGCCGCGTCCGCGGCAACTACGTAGCCGAGGTGCGCGACGCCGACGTCGACGCGGAGCGCCCGTGGATGGCGACCGAGTACGTCGATGGCGTGAGTCTTGCCACAGCTGTGGCCGAGCGTGGCCGGCTCGGCAGCTCCACCCTGGTGAACCTCGCCACAGGCCTCGCCGACGCTCTCGTCGCGGTCCACACGGCCGGGCTGGTACACCGCGATCTGAAACCGTCGAACATCCTGCTGGCCTGGGACGGCCCGAAGGTCATCGACTTCGGGATCGCCCATGCCGTCGACACCACCGAACACACCCAGACCGGGCACGTCATCGGGACAGTCGCCTGGATGGCACCGGAACAGCTGCGCGGTGAACGGGCCGGGCCCGCTGCCGACGTCTTTTCCTGGGCCATGTGCGTCGTGTTCGCCGCGACCGGGCGGCACCCCTTCGCCGCGGACACGCCCACCGCCTCGGCGCTTCGCATGCTGCGGGAAGAACCCGACCTCAGCGGTATTCCCGACGGCCTAAGACCATTGACGCTACAAGCGCTCAACAGGGATCCGGGACGGCGGCCTACCGCCGTCGAGCTGGTCACCGGTGTCGTCCGCAATTATGTGGACAGCGTGGACCTCGCGGACCAGGTCACCCGGCACGTTCTGATCGCGCCACCGCTACCGCCTCCGTCAGCCCCTACGCCGCTACCGGTGGCTGTACCCGTGCCACCGGCGGCACCGACAGCACCGGCGGCTGGTCGCGCGGGGAATCTCGCCGCAGCCGGCCAGCCGGCCCCAGCCGGCCGGCAGACCGCAACCACGCACCGGCCACCCACCTCCGGCGCAGCCCCCGTTCGCCGTTGGCAACTGGCGCTGGTCACCGTTGCCGCTGGGATCGCGCTCGGCATCACCGCCGGGCTGGCGGTCGCCGTAGCGCTGCGTGTCGCCTCTGGTGGCGGTGCGGACATCCACGGCGCCATCCCAACGCCGGTGGTCGCGCCCGCGCCGAGCGGCAGCACCATCGTTCCGACCGTTGCGGGGGTGTGGACCTCTGGCCGGCCCGGGAATTCGGCTGGAATGCTGCTCAGCGAACCGTCAGTACTCGGCGAAGGCCCGCCGTCAGCGCAGCCGGTGAACATACCGCCACCGCCTTCCGCCGAGCCCATCGCAGCCGCACCCAATGCGGCGAATGTCGCGAAATCGACACCAAGAGAGCCGGTCACGTCAACCCAGCCAGACTCCATCCAGATGACTGAATCATCAAAAAATCCCACAAATGCGACGCGATCCACCACTAATCCGCCGGCAACTCCGGTAACGCCGGTAACGCCACAACCGACCCAGACAAGCGCACCGCCGCCGGCAACCACCGCCCCGGCACCGCGGCCCACCGCCACGTCCGGCCCACCGGCCACGCCTACGCCCAGATCTCCGGCCAGCACGGCATCCAAGCCGCCGGCGGCAACAATGCAACCGGTATCCACGCAATCACGTCCGCCGCCCGCGACCGCCTCGAACGTCGCACGATCCGCCAGGCCGCGGCCCCGGGGAACACGTACCCCCGCACCTACCTCCTCCTTAGCGGACGTCTGAACCAGTCTGGCGGCGATCCGCCTGGTAAGCCGGTCTTGCAAGGATTTCTCCCGCCGGAATCGGCGTAGCCAAAATGAACTGGCCTGGTCAGCGGTGGAATGCGCCTGGATGGGCATACCGCTGCTGGGCTCGGCAGTAACCGGCCCCTCGAACCCCGAGCAGTTGGAGCCTGACCTACGAGACCGATGCGCTCGCCGCGGGTGCCGCCGTCGGCGCCCAGCATCCAGCACCTGCGGGTGGCCCCTGTGGGCAACGCCGTGATCACCGGACACGGAGGACTCTGTGACCGACTCCTTCCCTGATCCTGCCGGCGACAGCCACCAGCACGGCAGGTCCACATTGCCGCTGCCACAACGCTTCGACGCGACTGCCGCCGCTGCCCGTGCGACCGCATATCTGCTGCTGCGACCGCTGCCCGCCCGCTGGGCACACTCTCAGGCAGTGGCGGCTCAGGCGGGCAGGATCGCTTCCACTGTCGCACCAGCCGACCGGGAACTGCTCGTTGCCGCGGCCTGGCTGCACGACATCGGCTATGCACCGCTACTGATCGATACCGGGTTCCATCCCCTCGACGGCGCGATCCACCTCATC
This sequence comes from Protofrankia sp. CiP3, assembly GCF_917627345.1. Classification (NCBI taxonomy): domain Bacteria; kingdom Bacillati; phylum Actinomycetota; class Actinomycetes; order Frankiales; family Frankiaceae; genus Protofrankia; species Protofrankia sp. CiP3. The sequence continues at coordinate 36,347 of NZ_CAKJTM010000005.1, forward strand.
CAGGCTGGCGCGCCGGCACGGCTTGCCGCTCTGGTCGCGCATCACTCCGAAGCACGGCTGCTGGCGCGACCGAGAGGGCTGCTGAACGCCCTTGATGAGTTCCCGGCAGAGAACGGACCCGTCATGGACGCGCTCGTCTACGCGGACATGACAGCGGACGCAACCGGAAAGATCATTTCTGTGCCGCGGCGACTTGCCGACATTCGCGCACGGCACACCGCCGAGCGTCCGGACCTGTTCGCCGCACGGTGCCGACGAGAGCCACGGCTACTTGCCGCCGCTGCCCGTGTCACGCTACGCCAGCGAGGCGACGGACCGCGAGCCCACCTCCCAGCTGCCGGGCGGGGCCAGCCGGGCAGCGGCGCTGATACCGGTGCGGTCCGTGCCAGCACCGGCCACGCGACCTCGTGACCACACGGGATCCGTGGGACACCGTGACGAACGCACGGCATGAGGCCCGGCGGCCGACGCGACGCCGTCGGGTCATCCTTCGCTCCATGCTGCGCGCACTGCTGACGACGACCGTGCTGGTCGGCATTTACTACCTCCTGCCGCTGGACCGGAGGATCGGCGCTGGTACCGCCGTTGGAATGGCCATCGGTCTGTTCGTATTCACCATCGTGGTCAGCATTCAGGTCTGGCAGATTGCCCATTCCAGCCATCCGAGGCTGCGCGCCGTGGAGTCTGTCGCCGCGTCCCTGCCGCTGTTTTTACTGATCTTTGCGACAACCTATTTTCTGCTCGCCCGGGAAGAGGTCGCGGCCTTCACCGAGCCATTGACCCGCACGGACGCGCTGTATTTCACAATTACCGTTTTCAGTACGGTCGGATTCGGCGACATCGCGCCCCGGACCGAGACAGCCAGAATAATCACAATTATTCAGATGATGGGTGACCTCATCGCCGTCGGACTGATCGCAAAAATCTTCGTTGGTGCGATCACAGCCGGACTACAGCGCCGCTCCGTCACAACGGAACCCGACAGCAGACCGAGCCGGAGCGAGGCACCAAAGAGCCGCTGAGAGCGCCCGAGCGGCGCGAAAGAACACGATCATGCAGCTCCGCTCCTCCGCTGAGCGGTCACGGGTAACCTGCACTGATCGTGAAAACTATGGACGGCGCCACGAGCACGGGCACCAGCCGGCCAGCCCGGCTCACCGAGCCAGGCTGGCCACTGCTGCCGTTGCGGCTGTTCCTCGGCGTCACGTTCACCTTCGCCGGTCTGCAGAAACTCGCCGACCCCGGCTACCTCGACCCGGCTTCGCCGACATCGATCCATCGACAGCTTGCGGTCCTTGTCCCTGCCAGCCCGATCGGCGGGCTACTCGGCCTGCTCCAGCCGTATCCGGACACCGTCGGGGTCCTGATTGCCCTAGGCGAGGTCGCGGTGGGCGTCGGGACCCTCCTCGGTCTGTGGGCTCGGCTCGCCGCCGCCACCGGCGCCATGTTCTCCCTGCTGTTCCTGCTCACCGTCAGCTGGCACACACGGCCGTACTACTACGGCTCCGACGTCGTTTTTCTGGTCATGTGGCTGCCGTTCATCGCGGTGGGCGCCGCCGGCGTACTGTCGGTGGACGCCTGGCTCGCCCGAGTACGCGCCCACGACCCTCGGCGCCGCGTGTTGTTGCGCCAGGGGGCGGCAACCGGCCTCGCGGCGCTCGGGGCTCTCAGCACCGCCGGCCTGACCGCCTGGATAGGACGCGCGGTCGGTGGGCATACGGTCTCCCGCCCGCCCACGGCGATCGCAACCGGAGAGGCCACGATTGTGGCGCGAGCCGATGAGATCTACCAGGGATCGGCGAAAAAGTTCACCAACCCCCGATCCGGGGAACCGGCCTGGCTTGTCCACCTACCGGCGGGTGGGTTCGCCGCGTTTTCGGCAGTGTGCACGCATGCCGGGTGTGCCGTGAACTTCCAGATCTCCGACCAGCAGTTCGCCTGCCCCTGCCATGGTGCGTTGTACTCGGCATCGAGCGGAGCGGTCATTGGCGGCCCGGCGCCCCTGCCGCTCACCCGGCTGCCCTTACGCCTCGACGGGGACGATGTCGTCGTCGGTTGATTCCCGCATGACGCGCGGCGCACCTGCTCGTCGCCGCTCCCGGACAGCGGCATGCCGCTGGAGCGGATTTCCCGCCTGGTTGGCCGCAGCGGGACGGCGGTCACCAAGGCCGTCTACCGGAAACAGATCCGCCCGGTGATCGACAGCGGTCAACTCCGCCGGGCCTACACCTGCCAGGCTGGCCGCAGCCGGTGCGGCGTCGGCCAGCTCTGCCCGCAGCGCTTCTCCACCTGGACGTCCACCCGGTTGACCTGCGGGAACGCGCACAGGGTGGAGAAGGTGGAACTCTTTCCCACTTCCCCCGTACACGCGCGCCCGTGGTCAGCGTGGTTACGCGTACCGAGCTGTGCCACCCGGTGAGACAATGGCTCTATGGGTGATGTCGGTGTAAGTGCTGGTGCACCAAGTGTGTACATTCGCCGCGTCGACAAGAGCCCCGCCGCGATCCGGGCCGCTCTCCCGCCGGCTATGCGGCCGGCCTTCGAGACCGAGTTCCGCGCGGCGCTGGCCACCGCGGCGGACACCTTCGACATCGCCCCGCTCGACACCGTGGTGCGCGTGTGGTGGACCGAGGCCCTCCTCTGCGCGAACCCCGAGGTCCAGGCCGAGGTCGACGAGACACGGCGCCGGATCGCGGCCGGGGATTCCACCGTGTTCAACATCACATCCGAACCCGCCGCCGTCACCCGGGGCTGACCCGTTCCCGGTGGTCCGGTACACCGCGAGGTGGGTCACCTACGCCGACGAGCAGCGCCGGTCTCTGTCCGCCGACGCCCGGCAGACACTGGACGACAAGCTGGCCCTGCTGTGCACCGCTCCGCGGCGCTACGGCGACTACAGCCCCACCCGGGACCAGTGGTCGACCCACTTCGGCGACGGGTGGGGCGTGGTCCTCTACACCATCGAAGACCGATGGAACATGATCACAGTTCTTCGAGTGAGCTGGGCCAAGTAAGAGCGACCGGCAATAGGGGACGCGGCGTCGCGGGCCTGGTCGCGAAGGAGTGGACGCCGCAGGAGCTCCGGCACAGCTTCGTGTCCCTGCTCTCGGACGATGGCGTATCGCTGGAGCAGATCTCGCGTCTGGTTGGCCACAGCGGGACGGCCGTCACCGAAGCCGTCTACCGGAAGCAGATCCGCCCGGTCATCGACCAAGGGGCAACAGCCATGGAGCGGATCTTTCTTTGCCCTCAGAACGTCAGTCACCCAGTTAGACACTCAGGGGCATGATCCCTTGTTGCGGATCATGCCCCTGACCTGGGTCGGGGTGGCGGGATTCGAACCCACGACCTCTTCGTCCCGAACGAAGCGCGCTACCAAGCTGCGCCACACCCCGCGACCATCGCAGAGTCTACCTGATCCATCAAGCGGCCTGGGACACCGAGTTCCCGTGGGCCGTCCTGGCTCCAAGGGAGCTGTGGGATCGCCTCCGCCGGCCCTCAGGCTGTAAGTGTGATCAAAGTAGCTTCGGGCCGGCAGGCGAAGCGGACCGGCGCAAATGGTGAGGTCCCCAGACCAGCGGATACATGCAGCCACGACCCCCGCCCGCCCGCCTCGTACCGGGAGAGTCCGCGCACCCGGGCACGATCAATACCGCAGTTGGTGACCAGCGCCCCGAGGAACGGCACCCGGACCTGGCCGCCGTGGGTGTGCCCGGACAGCGTCAGCGCCACCCCATCGGAGGTGTAGGCGTCCAGCACCCGCGGCTCCGGAGTGTGCGACAGCCCGAGCCGCAGTTCAACATCAGCGTCCTCCCGAGGGCCGATCACCGAGGAAAGACGATCACGTCCCAACCGGGCGTCATCGACGCCGCGGACATCGATCCGCCGTCCGGCGACCCGCATCACCGTCCGATGGTTGGTCAGGTCGATCCATCCGCTGTCGCCCGCAAGGGTCTTTGCGAACGCGGCCCAGTCCAACGGGAGCCCCTTCGGCCTGGAGTCGTCCTCCGACAGAAAGTAGTGATGTGGGCTCTTCAAGGTCGGCGCAAAGTAGTCGTTGTTCCCCGGTACGAACACGCCGGAGAAGCCGAACAACGGAGACAGCGCCTCCAGGGTCGGCCTGTCCGCATCAGGATGTGACAGTACGTCACCAGTCAATGCCACAAGATCGGGCATCAGACGAGCCAGCTCCGAGATCCACGCCAGTTTCCCTCCCTGTTTGGGGGTGATGTGCAGATCAGAGATGTGCAGGATACGCAGCGGGCGGACCTCGCCAGCCAGCGCCGGAACCACCAGACGGCGCAGAGTGTACGCGCTCCGCTCATAGCCGGCGGCATAGGCGAGGCTCAATGCGCCTGCCGCACCGAATCCGGTGGCCGCGCGTCTGGCGGTCCTTCGAAGCGTGCCCGGGGGGAACCGTCGCGTACCCGTCATCAGACCAGTGTGGCCCAGGTTTCGCCCATTGCGGCTGTTCTCCGCGCCGCGCCGCGCCGCGTCACGCGAATGATCAACAACGGGAAGGCTGATGATCGTATCCTTGGAGGTCCCGGAGCGACGGAACGGCTAGGGTCAGGTCGCGTGAGCGAACTCAAGGAGCGCCTGCGGGCGGATCTCACCACTTCGATGAAGGCTCGGGACGCACTGCGCACATCCACCCTTCGCATGGCCATGGCCGCGGTGAAGGACGAGGAGGTAGCCGGTACCAGCGTCCGCGAGCTGTCCGACGAGGACGTGCGGAAGGTGCTCACCCGCGAGGTCCGCAAGCGGCGGGAGGCCGCGGATGCGTTCGCTGCGGCCGGCCGGATGAACCAGGCCGAACAGGAACGCAACGAGGGTGCGATCCTCGCCACTTACCTTCCCCAGCAGCTGACCGACGACGAGCTCATTCTGATCATCGAACGAGTGATCGGCGAACAGGGACTCGTCGGCCCGAAGGCGATGGGCGCCGCCATGAAAGCGGTCCAAGCCGAGGTGGCCGGGCGAGCGGACGGCTCCCGCGTCTCCGTCCTGGTCCGTGCCCGGCTTGCCACCTGACGCACGCACCCAAGCCCCGCGGCACCGCGTCCCCTCTTGCCGGTCACGTATTGCCGGTCACGCTACGTCCTCAGTCTCCGCCGAATATGTCGAGAATGCCATTCCCTCGTCGGTGTGTCGGGCTCGCGGTCGCTGTCACGGGTTGCCGGGGCGGCGCCGTTGCGGGCTGTTCGGCGGGGGCTCCGCCGCTGTCCGGTCGAAGCTGCGAGTCAGGACCCTGCGAGACCATCAGCACCACGTCCGAACCAGCCGGGACCTCCTGGCCGCCCGCCGGATTCATCGCCAGCACCGTACCCGCCGGAGCCACGTTGTTGACCTCCTGAACCGTCACCCCGAAGCCCTGCGCGGTCAACAGCGCCCGTGCCAGGACAACGTTCTGGCCGACGACATCGGGCAGTGTCTGCTTCGGCGGATTGGGCTCGCTGTCGTCGGGAGCGGGCATTGCCGCCACTGGCAGCTTGAGCCCGTCGATCGCGCCACGCATGGTTCTCGCCCATACCTCGGCGGGCAGATCACCACCATAGACCTGGTTAAAGCCCAGGACGTTGCGCAACGGGTAGGTCGTGGGCGACCTCGGGTCGGCGAGGGTCACCGCGACGGCGAGCTGCGGGATGTAGCCGGCGAACGAAGCGGTGCTGAAACCCTGCGCGGTCCCGGTCTTACCAGCCGCCGGTCTGCCGATCTGCGCGTTTTTCGCCCCTGTTCCATGGAGGATGACCCCCTCCAGCACCGAGGTGACGCTGTCCGCGACATTCGCCCCGAGGACCTGGCGGCATGGCTGGGGCGCGGCGTAGGCGACCGGCCGATCCGTACCGCCGACCCGCTGGGTGATCGATTCAAAAGGTTGTGGATCACAGCGGATGCCGTGATTGGCAAGCGTGGCATAGGCGGTCGCCAGGTCCATTGTGGAGATCTCGTTGGAACCGAGGACAGCCGAACCGTCGCGTGCTCCTATGCCACCGGGCGGACAGCGCTGCCTGAGCGCCGAGGTGTGATCCTGTACTCGGCATGACGTGACGCCGAGCCGGCGAGCCATCTCGGCGGTGCTCTGGACGCCGACCTTCTCCGCGAGCTGGATGTAATAGGTGTTCACCGAGTGCCAGGTTGCCGTCGTCATCGAGTACAGGCCGGCTTCGTTCGGATCGGCGTTGCCGAAGCAGTCCGCGGTGCTCGCCCGCGTGCTCCCCTCCGCGCGAGGATTGTTGAAGATGTTCGAGTGATAACACACCGGCGAGTAGTACGTGGTACCCAGGGGCATTCCCTTCTCAATGGCCGCCGCCAGCGTGAAGACCTTGAAGGTGGAGCCCGGCGAGAACGAGGTCTCCTCGAGCGGAATAATCTGTTTTGTGTGGGTGAAGTCGGTCGTACGCTCCGGCGGCAGACCGTCCGAGGACGGTCCGTACACTCGGTTGATGGCCAGTGCCAGCACTTTTCCGGTACCGGGTTGGATCATCGCCACGCCCGCGGCAACCCGGCTACCCGGTGGCACGACACCGGACGCGGCGTTCTGCGCGGCAGCCTGGGCAATCGGGCTGAGTGTGGTGCGAATCGTCAGACCGCCCTCGAACAACAGCCGCTCGCGGTCCGCCTGGGTCGCCCCGAACCGCTCGTCGGCAAGCAGCACGCGGCGGACGTAGGCACAGAAGAACGGCACCGACGACAGCTGGCAGGGATCTGCCGCCTGTGGCGGACGGTTCAGTGTCAACGGCACTGCCTTGGTCTCGCTCAGTTGGCTGTCGTTGATGTGGCCGAGTTCGTGCATACGCTCCAGGACGATGTCACGGCGGATCGTAGCCGCCTGCGGATGTAGCACCGGATTGTAGGCCGTGGGATTTTTCACCAGACCGGCCAGCATCGCCGCCTGTGGCAGGGTAAGCCGACTCACGTCGACGTTGAAATAGTGTTTCGCCGCGGTCTGCACACCGTAGGCACCGTCACCGAAATAGGCTATGTTCAGATACCGCTCGAGAATCTGGTCCTTACTCAGGTGATCCTCTAAATACAGTGCGTAGCGGGCCTCTCGGAGCTTTCGCTTGACCGTTTGCTCGGTGGCTGCATCCTTGCTTTCCCTGGTGGTTGCCGCCTGTAGCAGAACATTCTTCACATACTGCTGGGTAAGCGTTGAACCACCCTGCGTGACAGAACCTGACTCCTGGTTGGTGACATAGGCCCGGATGAGCCCCTTGTAATCAAGGCCGGTGTGTTCGTAGAAACGGGAATCCTCGATGTCGATGATCGCCTGACGCATCACCATCGGCACCTGATCAATCGTCACAATCTCTCGGTCCTGCTCACCTCGCAGGTATCCGATCACATTTCCCTGGGAATCAAGTATCCGGGAGGCCTGCGGCAACGGCGGCACGGTGAGGTTCGCGGGCAGCTCCAGGAACGAGTCGGCGCCGCCCTTGGCCGTGAGGCCTACCAGGGCCACGAACGGCACCGCCATGAACGCGAGCAGGACACCGGACAGCCCACTGATGATCATGAATCGCGTCGTCCGCCTGGCCGCTGTCCGGGCACGCGGCCGGAAGGACCGGAGTCTCGCAGGCCGCCGGGCGCCTGCGGGTGCGATGCGTCCGGTGGCACCGGAACGACCAGAACCGGCCGGAGGTTCCGGATGCCGACGGTATGTTCCTGTCGTCGCTGTCACGTCCGGGAACCTCCAAATGGCCCCCCTCGCGGCCACTCGGCCGCGCAATTGGCACAAGCCTATGACCCCGCTCCCCAGACACGTGGATGTCACGCGGACGACACGAAGCGGTGACAGAACGCACCACATTTATCACTCGGATCAATGGCCCGGACGGGTCATTTGGACAACCACCCGTGTGGGGTCTGTGCCGTGGCAAAGGCGCTCCGTACGGTTTCGGGCGAAGCCACGTCACCACCCGCACGGGCCCCCTGACCCGGACTCGAGAAGAAAGGCAGGTGGCATGACCAGCAGCCTGGCTACCCGCACCAGCGCCGCACGACGTGCCAGCTCGACCCAGTTGATCGGCTCGACCGTTGATGGCGACTGGACCGCGAACGCGGCCTGCCGTGATCTTGACCCGGACGATCTCTTCGTTCAAGGTGCCGCCCAGAATCGCGTCAAGACCCGATGCTTCGGATGCGCCGTTCGTACCGAATGCCTCGCTGATGCCCTTGACAACCGAGTCGAATTCGGAGTCTGGGGAGGTATGACCGAACGGGAACGCCGGGCGCTTCTGCGGCGACGGCCCGATGTCACCTCCTGGCGAAAACTGCTTGCGGATGCGCGCGCCCACCATGGGGCTGCCTCCGCGGGTTAGGACCGTCCGCACCTCGGCCCCCCCAGTCGACGATCCAGCCTCCGATTCGTCCTCAGTATCTCATTATCACACTCCGACGGGATGCTCGGGACGTCGACGTCACCCAGGAGACAACCTCTCGACGACGGCGTCCCGGGGCACCCCGGGACGCGCGGCATACGAACAGCGCCACGCTGGCTGGGGGCCCTCGAGGCCGCAGGACACGCAAAAAATGATCGCGCGCCCTTTGGCCGGGCACCACGAACGGGCCGAAACGCGCTAACCAGCCTGGTGGAGTACTTTCTCCCCAGCGAGCGCGGCACCGACATCGCGGAGGCCATCAAGATCGTGAATGTCTCCGGCCAGCGCGTCGACCTCAACCAGCGGTGTGTCAGGATGCGCGCTGGTGAAACGCTCCCGCAGCCGGTTCTCGCGCGTGGCCAGCCTTACTCTTTCCGCGTGGACCCGCAGTACAGCCGCTGTCAGTGGATGCCCGGCGTGCTCGGCGAGTGTTTCGGCCGCGGCGAGACTGCGTTCCACGGTCAGGCCGCGAGCCGCGGAACACACCGGGTGGACCCGATTGATGACAAGCCCCGCCAACGGCATTCCATCCGAATCCAGTCGATCAACAAAATAGGACGCCTCCCGCAATGCGGCGGCCTCGGGCGCGGCTACCACAACAAATGAAGTACCGGGTGCGCCCAACAACTGGTACGTCTGCTCGGCACGCTGCCGAAAACCGCCAAACATGGTTTCCAGCGCCGCCACGAACTGGCTGACGTCCGTCAGGAGCTGCGCACCGACAATCTTGGTCAGAATCTTGCCGAACATACCGAGCCCAACCCCGACGACTTTCAGGTACATTTTTCCACCTGCCTTCGCCGGGGCGAGCAGCAGCCGAAGCAAGCGACCGTCGAGAAACGCCCCCAGCCGGGTGGGTGCGTCAAGAAAGTCCAGCGCCGACCTGGTCGGCGGCGTGTCAACGACGATGAGGTCCCAGTCCCCGGTGGCGTCCAGCTGGCCGAGTTTCTCCATGGCCATGTACTCCTGGGTACCGGCAAAGGACGACGACAACGACTGGTAGAAAGGATTTTCAAGCAGCTGCTGAGCTCTGTCCGGGGCTGCGTGCGCCAGCACGATCTCGTCGAACGTCCTTTTCATGTCGAGCATCATCGCGTCCAGCCGGCCGCCGGCCGACCGGTCGACCCCGGCGACTTCCCGAGGAATGTTGTCCAGTTCGCTCAGCCCCATGGACTGGGCCAGCCGACGTGCCGGGTCAATCGTCAGAACGACCACCTGGCGGCCCTGTTCCGCCGCCCGCAGGGCCAGCGCCGCGGCAATGGTGGTTTTCCCGACGCCGCCCGACCCGCAGCACACAATGATCTTCTCACTGTCAAGCATCGCATCGACATCCAACGGCGCTGCCGGCACCGACGGGACGGGCAGCGGCCGTTGTGCGGGCTGCCCCTGCGTCGTGCTCATCCGACCATCCGCTGTTTGCGCAGCAGGTCCGCAAACCGGTAGATCACGCCAACATCCACGCCGTCGGCGACCAGGGGCAGTTCGTATACGGGCCGGCCCAGCGTCTCGACCTCGGCTCGTTCAGCCGCTTCCAGGCGTACCCGGCGCGCGTGCTGAGCCGCTTCGGCCGCGAGCGCGCCGACCAGCTCGACGCCGGCCTGAATGCCGGCCTCCTTCATGCCTGCCACCAGTCCTTCAAGATCCAATTCATTGGCGCTGGCCCGCTCGATGTCATCGGCCGCCAACAACGGCTTCCGGATCATATTCACGATGACACCGCCGACCGCGAGGCCCGCGGTTCTCACCTCAGCGACGCCGTCCACCGTCTCCTGAATCGGCATCTCCTCGAGGAGGGTGACAAAATGCACAACAGTCGCGGCGGACCGCATCACCGCCATCACGCTGTCGGCCTGAGTACGGATCGGACCCATTTTCGCCAGCCCGGCAACCTCGGCGCTCACGTTGAGGAACCGGGCAATACGACCGGTCGGCGGCGCGTCGAGAACAACCGCGTCATAGGACCTGCCGCCGGGACGGGTGGCGTCCGGACGGTTCACGGCTTCTTTCACCTTGCCCGTGAGCAGGACGTCACGAACCCCGGGCGCGATCGTGGTGGCGAAATCGATAGCGCCGATCTTGCCAAGCGCCCTGCCGGCGCGGCGGAGGTTGTAGAACATTTCCAGGTACTCCAGCAGGGCCTCCTCCGCGTCAATGGCGAGCGCGAAAACCTCACCACCACCTGGAGCACTCGCCACTTTACGCTCGGCGTAGGGCAGCGGCGGGGTGTCAAACAGCTGCGCGATCTGCTGACGCCCCTCGACCTCGGTGAGCAGTACCCGCCGCCCCCCGGTCGCGAGCGCCACCGCGAGCGCGCCGGCTACGGTCGTCTTGCCGGTGCCGCCCTTGCCGGTGACCACATGAAGGCGGCACGACCACGGCCCCCGAGTGGCGCCAGGCGGCAGAGTGTCCTGCGACGTCACACCGACGACCGTACCCGGCTCGGCCACCCCCTTCCGTGCGGGCTTCCGTGCGGAAGCACGGCTGTCGAACGCCAGGTCCGCCGATGCGTCCCGCCCTCTCCCGGCGATGACCAATAAGGTCTCGTGTCATGACGACCTGGGAGTACGCGACAGCGCCACTGTTGATCCATGCGACCAAGCAGATCCTCGACACCTGGGGCGCGGACGGCTGGGAGCTCGTCCAGATCGTTCCCGGCCCCAATCCGGAGAGCCTGGTCGCCTACTTCAAGCGGCCGACGAACGTCTCGACGGCATGACGCCCGCGGGCACCGAGGCGGCCACTCCGTCGCGGCGGCTGGCCGCGCTCGGGCTGGCACTTCCCGCGGTACCGGCACCAGCCGGCGCCTACCTGCCGGCTCGCCGCCATGCCGAGCTGGTGTGGACGGCCGGGCAACTACCGCTGGTGGACGGCACGCTCGCCGTCAGCGGCCAGGTCGGCGCGGCCGCTGACGGCGGCATGATCACCCCTGACCGCGCCACCGAGCTGGCCCGCATCTGCGCGCTGAACGCCCTCGCGGCCGCGGCCGCGGCCGCCGGCGGCCTCGATGCCCTCACCGGCATCGTCAAGGTCGTCGGGTTCGTCGCCAGCGTGCCCGCGTTCACCGGACAACCAGCGGTGGTCAACGGCGCGAGCGAGCTGCTCGCGGCGGTGTTCGGCGACGCCGGGCGGCATGCCCGCTCCGCCGTGGGTGTAGCCGTCCTGCCCATGGGCGCCCCGGTCGAGATCGAGCTGGTCGCCACCATCTGTTCTAACATCTGACACATGCCGGATCCGACCAGCGCGGTGACCGAGGACCTGCTCACGCACCTGCGCCAGCGGCTACCGTCGAGCATCCCGGAACGGGCGCGGTCCTATCGTCCTGATATCGACACACCGGCACCCACCCGCGCCGCGGCCACGGTGGTCCTGCTCCGGCCCGCCCTCAGCGGGCCAGACGGGGTCGAGGTCTGCCTGTTGCGCCGGGCGTCCACGATGACCTTTGCCGCCGGCATGTACGTATTCCCAGGCGGGACGGTTGATCCAGCGGACAGCGACGCTGAGCCGCGCCGATTTGGTACGGCGGGGGCCGCAGCGCCATACCTGCCCGGGGCCGGGCCAGCGCTGGCCCGAGCACTGGTGTGCGCGGCGGTGCGCGAGACGTTCGAGGAAAGCGGTGTCCTGCTCGCCGGACCGGACGGCAACACCATCGCCGATGTCAGCGGCCCCGACTGGGAATCGGACCGGGCCGCGTTGGAGAGCCGGCGGACCAGCCTCGCCGCCGTGCTGGCCCGACGCGCCCTCGGGGTACGGATCGATCTGCTCCGCTCCTGGGCACGCTGGATCACGCCCGAGGCCGAACCTCACCGCTACGACACCTGGTTCTTCGTCGCGGCGATGCCGACCACGCAGCTGACCCGCCGGATTCCCGGCGAATCCGACCGGCTGCTGTGGACGTCGCCGGCGGCCGCGCTCGACGACTACCTGGCGGATCGGCTACGCCTGATGCCACCCACCGCGTACACCCTCGGCGAGTTGGTGAACTACACCAGCGTCGAAGAAATCATGGCAGCTTCCACCGCCCGGGACATGGAACCGATCATGCCAAAAATCTCGTTGCGCGATGGCACGGCCCGGCTTGTGTTCCCGCACGACACCGACTATGGCTCAATCGACTGACGGGCACGGGCGGGCAGTGGCCATGATGCCGTCCCGTCCTGCCGTACCCCGGCAGGTGACGACACTCGCGGCAGTGCTGCTCGCGCCCAATCCCGGCCCGATGACACTGGACGGCACGAACACGTGGCTGCTGCGCGCCCCCGGTGCCACCGGCTGTGTGGTCGTCGACCCCGGCCCGCCTGATCATCGGCATCTCGACGCGATCGTCGCGGCGGGACCAGTTGAGATGATCCTGCTTACCCATGGTCATATCGACCATGCCGCGGGCGCCGCTCCGCTCCACAGCCGCACGGCGGCTCCGGTCCGTGCCCTGGACATCGCCCACCGGCTCGGCGACGAAGGGCTCGCCGAAGGCGATGTGATCATCGCTGCCGGAGTAGAGATCCGCGTGCTGGCGACGCCTGGCCACAGCGGCGACTCGCTGTCCTTCGTCCTCACCGGCGACACCGGCGGACCCGCGGCCGGCGGGCACCGAACCGGCGTGAGTGACACAAGTGACACAAGTGCCAACGGCGTCTCGGTGCTCACCGGCGACACAATCCTCGGGCGGGGCAGCACGGTGGTGGCGCATCCTGACGGGCGGCTCGGCGATTACCTAGCGAGCCTGCGGCGTCTGCGCGAGCTGGGCGATGCCACCGTCCTTCCCGGCCATGGGCCCGAGCTGCCGGCAGCGGGGCGGGCTTGCGACACATACCTCAGCCACCGGGAGGCCCGCCTGCGGGCGGTCCGAACAGCCGTCGAGGCAGGCGACACGACGGCCGGGGAAATCGTCCGACGGGTCTATGCCGATGTCGACCCCGCGCTGTGGCCGGCGGCGGAACTATCGGTCCACGCCCAGCTCGAGTACTTGCGCCAGCTCTCCCACTGAGGTAGTCGAATCATCGCCGCAGGCAACGGAAGGCGACATCTTCCAGACATCCCAAATGGCTCTTTTTCCATCCGAACGTGGCTAAGATCAGCGGGAAAAGAAGATCCCGTACAGTTGGCTTATGCTCGCGGCCGGGAGGCGACTACCCGTGCGTAACGCTCCGCATTTGTCCGACTGCACCAGAACAGCTCCGACATGGAGGCGATACCGGCAAACCCCGCATATCAGACGGGCCGGCTGGATGTCCTTGCCAGGCCCCGGCTACGGGATGTTCCGATGATCACATCGCCCATCGCCGGCACCCTGCGCTGCCCACGCTGCGGCACCCCCACCGTTCCCGGCGGGCGGTTCTGCTTCCACTGCGGCTTGCCCCTCCAGACCGAAAACGGTCTGGGCGCGGACGAAGGTGCCGAGCGCCGGGTGGTCACCGTCCTGTTCGGTGACCTCTCGGACTTCACCGCGTGGGCCGAGGACCTCGATCCCGAACGGGTCGGTGAGGTCACCGACCGGGTGCTCGCCGCGCTCGCTCGCGATGTCGCCGAGGTCGGTGGACGGGTCGACAACCTGACCGGCGACGGCATCATGGCCGTGTTCGGAGCACCGACCGCGCACGAGGACGACCCGGAGCGAGCCGTCCGCGCGGCCGCCGCGATGCAGGAGACCGTCCGCCGGCTGGTCACTGACGAAGCCGGCGGTGGGCGCCATCTCGGCCTGCGGGTCGGGATCAACACCGGCGAGGTACTGGCCGGCATTCAGGCGTCACTGAGCTACACGGTGATCGGCGACACTGTCAACACCGCCGCACGGCTGTCTGACGCGGCGGCGGTCGGCGCCGTGTACGCCGGACACCACACCGTGGTCGCCACCACCTCGGTGGCAACGTGGCGGCCACTGCCAGCGCTGAAACTCAAGGGCAAGCGTGAGCCCGTCCCGGCCTACGAACTGATCAGTCTGCGGCCGTCGAACGTCGCCCGGCCCAGCCACGGTGACGACGCGCCGTTCACCGGCCGGGACCAGCAGCTCGCGGTTCTCGTGTCCGCCTTCCGGGACGTCGTCGCCCATGGCCAGCCGCGGACGGTGGTCGTCACCGGTGAGGCCGGGATCGGCAAGACCCGCATCGCGGCGGAACTCGCCCGCCAGGTCGGTACGCAGCCCGATGCCAGGGTGCTGTGGGGACGTACGGTCCGCCACGGTGACGGGCGTGACCTCGCGCCGCTGATGGACATCGTGCGGACGGCATCCGGGGTGGGCGAAGGCGACAGCCCGGACCGGGTCGCCGAGCGGGTCCGGCGCACCGTCAGCCGCCTCGAACACCCCGCCGCGCGCACCCGCATTCCCGGCGGAGTGGCGGACAAGCTGCTCGCTCTGCTGGGCGTCCCGCCAGAAGGCCGCTCAACAGTCACCGCGGAGACCCCGCCGGGTGATCCGGCCGGCCGCGACGCCCGTCCCGACAGCCATACCGTCCGGGCCGTCGACGCGATCGTCGACGACGTCGCTGTGCTGCTCGGGGGGCTGTCCGACGACGGCCCGCTGGTGATCATCCTAGATGATCTGGAGTGGGCGACGACCGCGCTGTGGCAGGGATTACGGCGTTTCGCAAGCCGGCTGCGCGGACCGGTCCTGCTCGTCCTGCTCGACCGTGAGGCCCCGCCCTTGACCGGGCTGCCCAACCCGGAGCTGCTCGCGCTGGCACCGCTGGCGGAAGCCGCCGCGGCGAGGCTGCTGCGGGACTATCTCGGCGGCGCCGAACTTGACGAGAACGCCCGCGCCGCGCTGCTCGGGCGGGTACACGGAAACCCGTTCTTCCTCACCGAGCTGCTGAACCTGCTGGTGGACCGAGGTGTACTGCACCGAGGCTCCCAGAGCGCGGGGTCAGCGCTCGTCCGCACCGAGGAGCTCGCGGCATCGGGATCCACCGTGCAACGCACCCGCCGCCGCCAGTCGGCGGGTATCGAGCCCTCCAGCTGGGTGCTTGAGGGATCCCTGCCCGAGACCACACTGCCGGCCGGAGTGCAGTCGGTGCTGGCGGCCCGTATCGACGACCTGGACCCGATCGCGAAGGCCGTCCTGCGGTCCGCGTCGGTGCTCGGCAGCCGGTTTCCCGCCGACGCGTTGCCCGCGCTGGAGGACCGCCGGGGCGACCAGGTCCACCGGGCGCTGGCAACCCTCACCGAACGCCAGCTCCTGCGGCCCACGCATCCCGGGGAACCGTTGTGGACGTTCGTCCATCCGATGGCCCGCGATGTAGCCTACGCCGGCCTGCCCAAGGTGGAGCGAGCCCGCCGGCACGCGGCGGCCGCGCAATGGGGGGTGGAGTTCCTCAGCGGCTCCGAGGCGGAGGTCGCGGCCTTTGTCGGGCATCATGCCGAACGCGCCCACGACCTGGCGGCATCGATGGCGCTGCCCGCCACGGACCCCGCGTGGTCGGCTCGCGAGCCCGGCTTCCACGCCCTGGTACGGGTCGCCCGCTCGGCGTTGGCCCGCGACGACCATCGCGGCGCCAGTGACCTGATCACAAGTGCGCGCAGGCTCGGCCGCGGCATCGTCAACGAGATCGACGATCTCGGGGCAGTCGTGCTGCATGCCGAGGCGCTGGCATCCCTGCGCCGGCTGGATGAGGCCGAACGCACCCTTCGGCCCGCGCTCCGGGTCACCACCCCTGAGCTCCGGGCCGCCGCCTACCGCGTCCTCGGCGATCTCCGGCACAAGCAGGGCCGGGACGAGCAGGCCGCTACTGCGCTCGTCACCGCGCTGGAGCAGGCTCAGCTCGCCGGCAGCGACCGGCTGGTGGCGGCGACCCTGCGTCAGCTTGGTCTGCTGGAGTACGCCGCCGGCCGGGTGCGCCACGCCGAGAAGCGGTTCACCGATGCGCTGACGCTGGCCCGCCGGGTCGGCGACCCGCGCGGGGTGGGCTGGGCGCTCCAGCACCTTGCCTGGAGCGCGACCACCCGTGGGGACTACCCGAATGCCGAAAAGTACCTGCGGGACGCCTCCGAGGTCTTCAGGCGGTTGGACGACACCGGCGGCCTGGGCTGGTGCGCTGGCACCGAGACACTGGTCTGGCTGTTGTCAGGCCAGCTCAGTCATGCTCGCCACATCGCGCGGGAGCTGATCGAGATGGCCGAGGCGATGGGCGAGCGATGGGGCCTGGCCGTATGCCTGACCATCGACGCGATCGCCGCCGCCGAACTCGGGGATGTCGCCGAGGCCGAAGCGGAGGCCGAGCGCGCGGCGGAGTTGTTCCGCGCCACCGGTGATACCTGGGGAGCCGCGCTCACCCTCGTGGCCAAGGGGCTCGCCGCCCGCGGCGCGGGTGATCCGGAACGGGGCGCGGCCCACCTGGAGGACGCCCATGCCGCCGCCAACATGGGCCGCCACGCGGTGGTGGGTGCGCTTGCCCTGGTCCTGCTGGGGCTGACCCGGCTCGACGCCGGGCTGATCGACTCGGCTGAGCAGGCCGCGTCCCTCGCGCTGGAAACCCTGGACGGCCTTGAACTGCAGCCCCACGCGCAGCTGGGGGCAAAAGTGCTGGTCGCCCAGGTTGCGCGGGCTCGGGGGCGGCTACAGGAGTCGATCAGTCTGCTGGAGCAGGCGCTGGCCGCCGGCGAACCGGCGACCCTGTTGTTCCCACGTCGTCAGGCCTACGCGCATCTCGCCGGCACTCTGCTGGACGCGGGCAGACCCGCCGAGGCGCTGGCTGTTGCCCGGCGAGCGGTCGAGGTGGAGGCGGAGGACATCCGCGCCCAGGTGCTGGCCTGGCGGGCGCTGGGCACCGCCCTGGTCGCCGCCGGCAAACCCGCCGAGGCTCGGGCGGCATACGAGAAGGCGCTGGATGCGGCTACCGCGACGGGCGCGGTGAGCGAGGTCTCACAGACCCGTCGGCTGCTCGCCGCCGTCCCCGGTGCCACGGCTGTCCCGGACGCGGCGCCGGACAGCTGCACCCCGGACAGTTACACCACGGGTCTGAGCACGTCGCCAGCTGGGCCACCGACGGCGCCACTGGCCATACCGCCGACGGCGCCACCGGCCATTCCCAGGCTGGCCGCTGAGCCGAGCGGGCAGGCATAGCGCAGGCTGGACGCGACGTGCCGGATCGAGCGGGTCTCACGGCGGAACGGGTCCCGCAACGGAGCGGGTCTCGCGGCGGGTCCCAGGCAACGCGCCAGTGCGCTGCCTGGGACCCGCCGGGGTGTGGGTGCGGGCCGGCCTGTGCCCCCTTCAGACCGGTTCTAGCGAGCGCGCCGGGCGAGCCTTTCCCGGTCGAGCAGAACCACCGCGCGGGAGTCCAGGCGCAGCCAACCACGCGTGGCGAAATCCGCCAGCGCCTTGTTGACCGTCTCGCGGGACGCCCCAACCAGTTGGGCGAGCTCCTCCTGAGTGAGACCGTGCTCGACCCGGACCCCGGCCGCCTCGTTGCCGGGCTGCGCCGGTTCGCCGAACCGTTCAGCCAGGTCAAGAAGGGCCTTGGCCACTCGTCCAGGCACGTCGGTGAACACCATGTCGGCCATGGAGTCGTTGGTTCGCCGCAGGCGTTGTGCCAGTACTCGAAGCAGCAGCGATGCCGCCTCGGGACGGGTGGCCAACCACGGCCGCAGCGCGGTGTGCTCCAGGGAGACCAACGATGCGTCCGTCACCGCTGTCGCGCTGGCCGTACGAGGCCCTGGGTCGAACAGCGACAGTTCGCCGAAGAGGTCTCCAGGCCCCATCACCATGAGGAGATTCTCGCGGCCGTCGGACGCGGCGCGCCCGATCTTGACTTTTCCGGCAAGGATCACGAAGACACGGTCTCCGGTTTCACCTTCACGAAACAGTACTTCGCCTCGAGTAACGTTCTGGCGTTCAAGATGATCATTAAGGGCCTGTCGATCCTGTTCGGACAGGCCAGCAAACATGGGAACACGGGCAAGCAGATCGTCCACGGCGTCCGAGCATGCCAGGAGTGGAGCCAAAGGGCACGACCTGAAAGCCGTAACAGGCTGTCGGGTCTTGAACAGGTCGGCCCAATCGGGGTATTTCAGGCCCGGACGGCCCGTCCAGGAACGGGATCACACACAGCGGCATACACGCATCGAGAGATTATATAACTCTCCGTAGTCGGAAAAACAAGAAAAATCAACGAAAGAACAACTGAAAGTCATCCTCACACCGCCCGGTGCTTACCCGGCGTCGATCGCCGCAAACGTCGGCGGTAACGCTCCAGCGCGACTGGCAGGCCCTGGGAGACGAAGGTGCTCACCTCGTCCGGCCTGGCGTTGGCAAGGAAGCCCTCCAGGCCCTGCCCCGAGTCGGCGGCACGCAGGGGACGCTCAACCCGCTCCATCGCAAGCAGCAGGGCGAGCAGCACGAGGGGAAAGGAGATCGCGGCAATCAGAAACATGGCGGGCACTATGGTGACGGACGACTGTGCGTAACCAACACGTGGGGTCCGGATGCGTCCTGCGACATTGAACACATCCGCGACGCAGACCGGAAGCTAGCGTGATCAGCTCGCCCGTTACTCTGGATCCGTGCCCGTCACCGTCAACACCGCCACGGAGAGCCCGCTGGCGCGGACGCGGCGAGCCCGTAAGATCATCAGAACCCTCGGCGACCTCCACCCGGATGCCCGGATCGCGCTGAACTTCAGCAGCCCCCTCGAGCTCCTCGTCGCGACGGTCCTGTCCGCGCAGTGCACGGACAAGAAGGTCAACGAGGTGACCCCGATGGTCTTCGCGCTGTATCGCACGGCCAGCGACTATGCCGGCGCGGACCGCACGGAGCTGGAAGCCGTCCTGCGTCCGACGGGCTTCTTCCGAGCGAAGGCAAATTCGATCATCGGAATCGGTGCCGCGCTGGTCGACCGTTTCGCCGGCGACGTACCCGCGCGCCTCGACGACCTCGTCACGCTGCCCGGTGTCGGCCGCAAGACCGCCAACGTGGTGCTCGGACACGCCTTCGACATACCCGGGATCACGGTGGACACCCATGTCGGACGCTTGTCCCGCAGATTCGGGCTGACCGGCAACACCGATCCGGTCAAGGTTGAGAACGACCTTGCCGAGCTGCTCGAGCGCCACGACTACACGATCGCGTCCGACCGAATGATCTTTCATGGCCGGCGGATCTGCCACTCCCGTCGCCCGGCATGCGGAGCGTGCGGTGTGGCCCGTCTGTGCCCGTCGTTCGGCCTCGGCCCGACCACCTCAGATGACGCCGCGCGGCTGGTCCGCAAGGGCGTCGAAGCGGTCAGTTGAGCCCCGGACCGCATCCGGACGACACCGGAGCTCCCCGATCGGCACGGTACCCTCGGGACGCCACGCCGGACCAGCCAGGTCGGCCAGGTCGGCCAGGTCAGCCAGGTCAGCCAGGTCAGCCAGGTCAGCCAGGTCAGCCAGGTCAGCCAGCATGGCTCGCTGACCTGGCCGATGCCCTGCGTTCGGCCCGCCCTGACGAACTGCAATCACGTAGCCACGTGCCGGTGACGAACGGCGCGCGCCCAGCAGCCGTCCTCATGCTGCTCGGAGACGGCCCGGCCGGAACGGACATCCTGCTCATCGAACGTGCGCCTGACCTGCGCAGCCACGGCGGGCAGCCAGCTTTCCCCGGTGGCGCCACCGATCCCTGTGACGCGTCCCCGGCAGCCACAGCGCTGCGGGAGGCGCGGGAGGAGGTCGGGCTGGACCCGGAATGCGTCCAGGTGCTCGCCACTGGCCCCGCTCTCTACCTGCCACCCAGCGACTTCCTGGTCACACCCGTGCTGGCGTGGTGGCACACACCGTGCTCGGTGGCTCCGCTGGACTCGAACGAGACGTCATCGGTCGCGCGGGTGCCTGTCGCGACGTTGGCGGACCCGGCGAATCGGGTGCTGGCCCATCACCCGCGGACCGGCTACCGCGGACCGGCCTTCCGCGCACACGGCATGTTCATCTGGGGCTTCACCGGTGGGCTGCTCGCCGCGCTGCTGCGGATGGGGGGCTGGGAGCGCCCGTGGCTTCCAGCCGAGCAGGTCGAAGCCCCTGTACCCGCCATATCAGCGCCCTCCGACGCCGGGCGGGCGCCGGAACTGACGGGTGAGTCCGGATGAGCGCCCCCCGGACGATACGGTCAGTCCGCTCGATAAGGGACCGGAGGCAACCATGAGCACAGTAACCGGCATGAGCCCAATGAGCGGCCCGGACAACAGCGTCGAGCGCCCACCGCCCCGGCCCGGCGGACTCCGGCGCCGGCGCAGCGGCGTCCCCGCGGCGACGGGGACTGTTCGCGTTGCGGTGAGCGTTGTCCTCGCGATCCTCGTGGCGCTCCCGCTCGGCGGTTGCGGCAGCAGCAAGACGACCAGCTCGGCGACGGCTGTCTCAAGCGCCACACCGAAGATCGAAAATGGTACACAGGTCTTCGATGTCGTGGGTACCGCGTCACTTCAGTTCACGCCCGCGACGCTGATCGCGAAACCCGGAAAAATCACGGTGAACCTGACCGTCGAGCACGGCTCGCCCCCGCACAACTTCGTGATCTCGACGATCCCGGCGGCCCGGACCAACTATGCCACGACCGATACACCACGTTCCGTCACATTCACAGTGGATCAACCCGGCCAGTACCCGTTCATCTGCACGATCCACCCGAACATGCGTGGCACACTGATAATCAGCTAACGGATAGCGGGCCGCCAGACATGTTCGACATGCTTGACATCATCCTGCTCGTCACAGTGATTGTCTTTGGCGTGTCCGGCTACCGGCAGGGCTTCGTCGTCGGGGCGTTGTCCTTCGTCGGCTTTCTCGGTGGCGGCGTGCTGGGCGCGAACATCGCCGCGCCGTTCGCGCGGCTCATCGGGGCCGAGACGAACGGTGCCGTGGTCGGCATCCTGGTCGTTCTTGGACTCGCCCTGGTCGGGCAGATCGCCGCCACCGCCGTCGGGGCGGCCCTGCGCAACCGGCTCACCTGGCAACCCGGCCAGACCGTCGACTCGGTCGCCGGCGCGTTGCTGTCGGGGATCTCAGTGCTGCTGGTGGCCTGGCTGCTGGCGACGGCCATCGACCGGTCCCCGTTCAGCACCCTCGCCGAGCATGTGCGCCGATCAGAAATCCTGACGACCGTCGACGGGGCCATGCCGGACACGTTCCGTAATGCCTTTGCGGACCTCCGCCAGCTTGCCGACCAGAGGGGCTTCCCGGAGGTCTTCTCCAGCCTCGGCGGCGGGCGAATTGTGCCCGTCGAGCCACCGGACGCGCAGGCAGCCGCGACCGCGGGCGTACAGGCCGCCTCGGCCAGCATTCTGAAGATCCGGGGCGTCGCGCCGTCATGTTCCAAACAGGTCGAAGGCTCCGGTTTCGTCTACGCCGCGGAGCGGGTGATGACGAACGCCCACGTCGTCGCCGGAGTGGCGCGGCCACAGGTCGAAGTGGGCAACACCATGATGGCGGCCAGAGTGGTGCTGTTCAACCCGGACACCGACATCGCGGTCCTGTACGTGCCCGGACTGCGCCGGGCCCCGCTGGCCTTTCAGGCCGATCCAGCGGGCCGCGCGGGGGACGACGCGGTCGTCGCCGGATACCCCCAGGACGGCCCTTACACGACCGCGGCGGCACGCATCCGCAATCGTCAGACAGCCAGAGCACCCAACATCTACTCACAGGGCACGGTGCTGCGTGACATCTACGCCGTCCGCGGCCAGGTGCTGCCAGGAAACTCCGGTGGACCGCTGCTGTCCGAGGCGGGCACCGTCTACGGAGTCGTGTTCGCCGCCGCGACCAACGACTCGGCGACCGGCTACGCGCTGACCAGCGCCGAGGTGGACAGCTCGGCGAACGCCGGTCGTGTCGCGACCGCCCAGGTCAGCACCCAGGGCTGTGACTAGAGTTGTGATTGGGCCTGGCCTTGGAGCTGCGTCTGACGGAGATCGCCGGGCCTGCCCTCACTACCCGGGATCTACGGCGCGGCCAGGGAACCGCGTCCAGGTCGTTCCCTGGCAAGGCCACAGGCCACACCGATACCGGATGGGCTGTATCAGGGTGGCCCCGGGAACACAACCAAAGCCCGCCCGAACATGACAAACCAGACAGGCGGCTTTCGAAACACGGGTCAGAACGCGAGCCAGCTGACGATCTCTTTGGTGATGATGTCCGGTGCCTCCTCCGGGAGGAAGTGCCCCACCCCGTCCAGCAGTTTCCAGGTATAGGGACCGCTGACGTAACGCCCGGAGCCCTGCGCGGTCGAGGCCAGCATGCACCGGTCAAGACGGCCGTGCAGCTGCAACGTCGGCGCGGTCACCGGCCGTCGGCGCAGAGCCGCCGCGAACCGAGCCCCGTCCGGCCGGAACAGCGATCGGAAAGCCCAACGGTGATATTCCAGGGAACTATGCGCAACCCCAGGGATACGGATCGCCTCGCGATAGCGGTGTTCCACCTCAGCAGCCGGATAACCAGGACCGCCCCACAACCGCAACAGCCGCCCCACATCTGCCGCGTCATCGGCGACCAGCTGCCGCTCCGGACGCCACGGCAGCTGGAAGGCGATCAGATGGCGGGCCGAGGCACCCTGCCCGCGCGGGCTGGCCACCATCTCGTGCCGGATCCGCAGGGGATGGGGCATTGCCAGCACGACAAGACCGCGTACCAGCCGCGGGAAAAGCGCCGCCGTCGCCCACCCCGCCACCCCACCCCAGTCGTGCCCGACAATCACCGCGTCCCGCTCACCGAGCGCCCGGACCAGACCGGCAACATCATCGGACAGGGTGAACACGTCATACCCGCGTGGCGGCTTGTCGCTGGCGCCGTATCCACGCAGGTCCGCAGCCACCACCCGGTATCCGGCCGCGGCGATACCGGTCAGCTGGTGGCGCCAGGCCCACCAGAACTGTGGGAAACCATGTAGCAACAACACGAGCGGACCATCGCCAGACTCGACCACGTGCAGGCGAGTGCCATTCGCGGATATGTCACGATGCTGCCACGGACCGTCCACAAGGACAGTGCTGATCTCTGGAACAGTGGCCTCCATCGTGTCTCAGGATGACAGATCGGCGACCTGGTCGATCCGTGCCCGCCTGCCTGCCCAGGCTGCCCACGCCGCTCTGATCCACGCACCCCGGCGTTCCGCCGATGCGTCCCCCGAGCCCGCAACGTGCTGTGGGTGCCCCGATGCTGTCTCGCTAGATCTCCGTGGAGCTCCGGCGGAGCCTCAAAACCTGTACGGAAGATCCAACCCAGGCTCTCAGTGGCTGGAGACCGAGTTCCGCGCGCTGCCCGGCACGTGTCCGTTGGAGTGGTTTGCCGCACCACCCGCGGCTGTCGTCGGATGCTTCAGCCACGCGATGTCCTCCTTGACCGTCCGCAGGGTGCGCTCGGGTGGCGAAACCTTCTTCAACCGCGTTGCCCCGAACAGCGCCAGCATCCCGGCGACGACCAGATAGAGCAGCGTGGTCAGGAAGTACGCCCAGAACCGCTCCACGCCGGCCCAGGTGAACAGCTCTCCGAACCCGATCGTGACCGCGATCAGAGCGCCGAGGCCGAGGCCCGCGGCAGCCACCAGGAACCCGACGCCAAGCGCGGCAGACATGGCCTGCTTCGAGAGCTCCGCTTTCGCGAGATCGATCTCCTGCCGGACGAGTAGTGACAGGTCTCGCGCCGCGACCGAGACAAGTTCACCGAGTGTCGCGTCTCGGCCGGCTGAGCGGTCCTGCGTTGGAGTCGACACCGTTGCTCCTCCTTCTGGTGGCCCGTGGGCCTCGGGCGCGCGAAACGATTCCTGATCGCGTACCGTTGGCCAGCGGGCACGGGTTGTCCCGCGCCGGAGTGGCTGCCGGTCGCGCGCACCGCGACACGAGGCAACGGCCGATACCGTCCAGGTCACCAGATGGTGCCCGATCGGCAACAGCCAACACATCCGCAACGCTCGTGCGCAGGTGTTCCGCGCGGGTGTTGCGACCGCCTCAGCGGCCTATGCCTCCCTCACATCCAGCTCCCCCACCTTCATACCGTTCTCGGGCCCCGGCCGGCGCGAAACAAATGATCATTTGACTGAGTACGGTGCGACAATCCTGTATCACCCGCCGCGGACGCCTCTTGCGCAGTCTGCCGTGTCCAGAGCCGGCCTGCCGGCCAGACGCGCTGTGATGCGCGCGCCTGGCCGCTCCGGGCAGTTTCGCCCAGGCCTTCGGACGCCACCGCAGGGCAAACGGACCACGGCGGCGCTACGTTCGTCCAGTTGCGGAACGGCCGTCAGACGTTCCCCCAGGTACCCGGGATCGCCGGAGCCGTCGCGTCGGCCACAGCAGATTCGATCATGTCTCCTCCCGCGGCGGCGGAGATTCGCCGCGCCCGCGGGATGCCCGGCTGCCCATCCGTGGTGCGGGCGGGCTGTAGCGTACGGACAATGACCGCTGCAGTCGGGTCGGACCCCATTGCCCGCCTCGCCACCCTGCCAGGTGTCACCGACGCGGTCGCCGCTGCCCGAACCTCTGTGGACACCCTGCTGCGGCACCGGGTCATGCGCCGCGACAGCGCCAGGGTGACTGCCGAGGCCTCCCTGCGCACCGCGCGCGCATCCGCGGCGCTGGACGGTCACGACATCGCGCTGGACGACCTCCGCGCACACCTCGGTCACGATCTTCGGCCGGCGACAGCCGCCGACGGCAGCGGCTCTTTCAGGACCGCGCTAGGCGCGGTCCGGCTCTACGCGGAGCTGGGGACGCTGCGTGATACCTGGGAGCACGCGCCCCGCCAGGCGCTCGCCCGCATGCATGTGCTTGTCGCGCGTGGGCTCATCGCGGACGCCGATCTCGGCCGCCCACGAGTAGCGACCTGGCCAGACCCAGGAGCCGCGTCGGCAGCCATGGACGACCCGCTGGGGAGCCCCGCCGGCCCGGTGGGCCCTCTCGGGCTCGGCCCAGCGCCCACGCCCGCCGAAGCCACCGCGCGCCTCGACGGGCTCACCGCGTTGCTGATGGCCCGGACCGCAGCCCCGGCAATCATCGTTGCGGCGATCGTGGAAGGTGAACTGCTGGCCATCCGCCCGTTCGGCGGCTTCGACGGGATCATCGCCCGGGCGGCTGGACGACTGGTACTGATCAGCCGTGGCCTCGATCCCAAAGCCGTGACCGCGACCGACGTCGGGCACATCGAAGCCGGGCGGATCGACGGTCACCGTACGTACGCCAACACCTACGCCAAGGCCTATGCCGATGCGGTGCACGCCTATACGCGGGCGGATACCCACGGTGTCGGTGCATGGATCATGCACTACGCCCAAGCCGTGGAGCTGGGTGCCCGCGAGTCCCTCGCCATCTGCGAAGCCATCGCCCGCGCCGACTGAGACACCACGGGCTGAGACAGCGCCGCGGTGGCCGGGCGGTTTGGCCACTGGTTGAGAGGGTACGCACAACGCGCCGAGCGAGCCTACCACGCCATCGTCCGGCAATCGTGGGATCCCTGGCGGCTGACCGCGAGATCCCACGGACGGCTCCCGCGACGCCCCCCAAACGGGAGCCGTCCCTCGGTCAGCCACGCCAGTCGGCCCATGCGCTCTTAAGAGCGCCCGAGGATAGGGCGTTCGATCAGCGAGCGGCTCATCCGCGCCCGATCCGGCAAGGCGGCGGAGGAAGGCGCCCTGGTGGTGGGCGCCGACCGACGACAACGCGGCCGGGCGGGACGCGGGGAGCCACGAGCCGGACAGTCCTATCCTCGGGCGCTCTAAACCTTCATTGGACCATATGTGGCGCCTGTGGAGGGGAAAACATCCACAGGCGCCACATAGGTCATGGTGAGCCTCCGTCCCCATTCCTGACGACGGAAGGGCCTTGCCATGACATCCGCACCTCCCGATCTCACCCACGCGGCGCCCGGAGCTGACCCGAACCTCCGGCCGCTTGCCATAACCGATGATCCACAGCTGCTCGACGACATCATCCGGCTCGCCGCGGCCGCCGGCGTCACCGTGGACGCGGTCGTCGATGCCCATCTTGCCCGCAGATACTGGAACAACGCGCCGCTTGTCATCGTCGGCAGCGACCGGGTGACGTCGTGTGTGGTCGCTGGGCTGCAACGGCGGCCAGGCGTGGTGCTGCTGAGCGCCGATCTCGACGACGGCGGTGTGTGGGAGGCAGCCGTACGTCTCGGCGCCGAGCACGTGGCTTTCCTGCCCGACGCGGAGGAATGGCTTGTGGACGTCTTCGCGGCCGCCGCCGAACCGGACCAGCGCCGCGCCACCGTGGTAGGCGTGATCGGTGGACGGGGCGGCGCCGGGGCTACCAGCCTCGCGATCGCGCTGACTCTGGCCTCCCTGCGCCGAGATCTTCAAACGGTGCTGGTGGACGCCGACCCGCTCGGCGGTGGGATCGACCTTGCTCTGGGGATCGAGAACCGGCCAGGCGCGCGCTGGCCGGATCTCGCGGACGCCCGCGGGCGGGCGCCTCGCCGCATGCTGACCGATTCGCTGCCGTCCCTCGGGGAGCTCGCCGTACTGTCCTGGGACAGAACCAGCCCGACCGCGATTCCACCGGTCCTGATGACCTCGATGTTGGCTAGCACCCGGCGCGGCAATGACGTGCTCGTTGTCGACCTTCCCCGGTCTCCTGACCAGGCCGCGGCCATTGCGATGCAGATGGCAACAATGATCATTGTAGTCGTGCCGGCCGAGGTCCGCGCGATCGCCGCTGCCGGCCGGATCTGCGGTACCGCAAACCGGCACTGCGCGGACGTCCGAATTGTCGTGCGCCTCCCCGGCCCGGCCCGGTTGGATGCCGGCACCGTCGCGGACGCGCTCGCGCTGCCGGTCGCCGGGGTGCTTCGGCACGAATCGGGGCTGGCCACCGGACTGGAACGGGGAGAACCACCGGGTAGCCGACGCCGAAGCCCACTTGCCCGGGTCAGCGGACGGATCCTCGATGAACTCGGCTTTTCCCGTACGGACGTGGCTGCATGAGCGGTTATCCGAGCGGCGGTCCGGCCCCGGGGGTGGCACCGCGCCATCCGTCCGGCGCCATCGCGGTCGAACGGACCGAACACGCTCACCCACAACCCGCAGCGGCCGTACCAGCCACCGCGGCCACCGGCGGCGCAGCCGCGGGAGCACGCCCCGATGAGGCGCTCCTGGCCGGGATCCGGCGCAGGCTCGTGGACGCGGACGCAACGCTGACGTCCTCGCGAATCGCCGTGGCGGTCCGGGAGGAGACCGGACCTGCCGGTAACGACTCCCTCGCGCTGCATCGGTCGCTGCGGTCAGAACTGATGGGTGCGGGCCCGCTCGAGCCACTGCTCGCGGACCCGTCCATAACGGACGTTCTTGTCAACGGACCCGGTGAGGTCTGGGTGGACCGAGGCGCTGGTCTCCAGCGGTCCGCCATCACCTTCGCCGACGATGACGCGGTGCGCCGCCTCGCGGTCCGGTTGGCCGCGGCGACCGGGCGACGCCTTGACGCGGCGACGCCGTTCGCGGACGCGAGACTTGGTGACGGCACCCGTCTGCATGCGGTCCTCGCCCCGATCTCGGTAACAGGGACCTGCCTGTCGCTGCGAATCCCGCGGCGGCGACCCTTCACACTAAATGATCTTGTAGCGGTCGGAACAATACAGCCCGCTATGGCGGAGGTGCTGGAGGCGCTCATCCGCACCCGGATGACCACCCTGATCACGGGCGGAACGGGATCAGGAAAGACCACCGTGCTGGCCGCGCTCCTGGGCCGGGTCGAGCCGGACGAACGTGTCGTGATCGTGGAGGACACCGCCGAACTCGTCGTCGATCTGGCGCACGTCGTACGGATGGAATCCCGCCCGCCCAACATCGAGGGTGCCGGCGGAATCGACCTGCGCGACCTGGTTCGTCAAGCACTACGGATGCGGCCCGACCGAATCGTCGTCGGCGAGGTTCGCGGGGGCGAAGTCGTGGATCTCCTCATTGCGCTTAACACCGGCCATGAGGGCAGCTTCAGCAGCGTACACGCCAATAGCGCAGCGGACGTCCCACCGCGGTTGGAGGCCCTCGCCGCGCTTGCCGGACTGGACCGCGCGGCCCTGCACAGCCAGCTTGCCTCGGCTGTACAGGCTGTCGTCCATATCAGCAGAGATCGCGACGGGACACGCAGGCTAACCGAAATCAGCGTGCTGCGCCGCGATCAGAGCGGGCCTGTCCGTGTACTGGCCGCCCTGCGCCTACGCCGCTGGCACGCAACGTCGATGGATCCCGAAGCTGGGACGACAGCCAGCGTGGTCGTGGCCGAGGCAGGCGCACGTGTCCTCGACCAGCTGCTGGCCAAGCGCGGCGGCCCACGTCTTGGTGTGCTTCGCGAGGGCGGCCCCGGCAGCCCGCGATGCTGATGCTGGCGCTGGCCACCGCCTGCTCGGCCGCTGCCGCGGCACTCGCCTCAGGGCCGATCGGACGGCGTCCGCCACGGGTCCGGGCGGCGACGCCGGTGACCGAGCGGACCGGCGCAGCCGGCGAGCTGAGTGGTCCGCCGAAACCGCCGTCCGCCCGTTTCCGACCACCGCTGGCAATATGGTCAATATGGTTGATATGGGCACTTGCGGTAGCTGTTATTGGTACATGTTTCGGGCTGGCAGCGGCCTGCATCACCATCATCGGTACCGTGACGGCCCACCGTGCCCGACAGCGCGCCGCGATACGGCGCTGGCGCAACGCCCAACGCGCGGACGCACAGGAGATCCTCTGGGCCCTCGCCACCGAGCTTGAGGCGGGCCGGAACCCGTCCGACGCGCTGCGTACAGCCGTCGAAGACCTCGGTCGTGCCGGTGCCGATGCCGTCCGGCCGCTCCTGCGCCGGTACCCGCGGGACACCCGCACCCGCGTAAGCGACTCACTGGCCTTGCGTACTGGCCTTGCGCACCGAGCAGACCCCGCGACCATGCTGGCAGGCTGCGAAGCACCGACGCTACGCCAGCTTGCGGCCGCATGGCGGGTGAGCCAGATCGCCGGTATCCCGTTGGCCCCGATGGCGAACAGACTGGCCACGGTTATCCGCGACGAGCGCGAGAAGGACGGCGAGGTGGCAACGGCGCTTGCCGGGCCACGGGCATCAGGACGGCTCGTCGCGTCGCTGCCTCTCGCCGGGATCGGCCTGGGCGTGCTCATCGGCGCCTCCCCTTTGGACGTTCTGCTCCACACCCCCGTCGGAACCGCCTGTCTCGCGATCGGTATCGCGCTCGACCTCGCCGGCCTGGCATGGATCAACCGACTCACCGAACAGGCTGGCGCACACGCGGGGAGCGGCCAGAACCGTTACGACGCCCGACCGATGACGGCGAAAGCGTCGTGAACCTACCTCCGCAGTGGGCCATGCTTGCCGCCGCGGCGGCAAGCATGGCGGCGGCGTCCTGGCTGACCGGGACGACGACGCTGGGTGAGTGTGTCCGGCGCCGGACACGCTCACTTGCGCGGCCATCCCATGCCGGCACAGCACCGAACGGGCAGCTGATCACCGAACACATGCCGGCGAGCAGCTACCCAACATCCAATAATCATTGGATTGACAACCATTCACGCGGCGAGCCACAACGAACGACGGGCCGGTCGCCGCTTCAGCGGATCACGTTCGGGATAGCGGCTGCTCTCGGTCCTCTCGTCGTATTCAACGGCCCCGCGGGCGTACTGATCGGGCTCGTCCTCGGGGTAGCTGCGGTCCGTCTCCTGGCTGGGAGGCCGGACAACCAGTCCCGGCGCCGCTACGAACGCCTTGCCGATGACCTTCCGCTGGCCCTCGATCTCATTGCGGCGTGTCTAACGGCCGGTGCGCCCGTCGTGACAGCTCTGGAGACCGTTGCCGACGCGGTCACCGGGCCGCTCGGTGCCGAGCTGAGCCTTGTCGGGCGTGCTCTGCGACTGGGCGCGCCCATCGACGAAGCCTGTCGCCGGCTGCTCGCACCCGGCCCCGGAGAACGACCCCCGATGGACTGGTGGGCCGCCATACGCGCGCCGGAAATCACCACGGCGGCACGCGAGATCGCGACGTTCGCACGGGCGCTGGCCCGAGCTGAGGACTCGGGCGCCCGGCTGGCCGCCACTCTCGCACGACTCGCGGACCAGACTCGGGTGCACCATCAGGAACATGCCCTGGCCGCCGCACGCCGGGCAGGAGTCACCGCGGTGGCGCCACTCGGGCTGTGCTTCCTGCCCGCGTTCCTTGCGTTGGGGGTCGTGCCGGTCGTAGCGAGCGCAGGCAGGGGACTGGCGCCGCTGTAACTGTGCCTACTGGGTCTGTGGCTGTACCCACTGAAGCCACTGAAGCTGTACCCGCCGAGTCCCGCCGTCCGGTCCGAGTGGCAGGGGATGCGTGCCCGTCGACGCACAACGCTGGGAGGCCAACCTGGCGGACCTTTGAGCTCAGCTTGTCGTTTGGCCTGTCAAGCGTGTCTACCGTCAGCTGGCCACGCGGTGGAAAACAAAGCGTTATCCACAGCCTGGTTCTCGCACTCGCCATCGACGCACTCATACGAAATAATGGCCGTATGGACGGAGAAACATTCCGTCGCAGGCCAGAAATCCCCTAATCGGTCGGGGCCGCTGATCTGGAGGTCACCCATGATACCCACGCTCCCGGCACGCGGCCCGCTGTGCATGACCCATTGGAGACAACTGTTGACCAAGCTGTTCGTTGGGCTTCTCATGCACCTGGCGGCAAACGGCTCGCAGCCGGGTCGAGCCGGCCGCTGGAACATTACTTCCGGAACTGTTCGGAAATTCCGCGACGACACGGGAATGTCGACTGCGGAGTACGCCGTAGGCACGGTCGCCGCAGTCGGGTTCGCCGCCGTGCTCTATGCGGTTATCCATAGCTCAGCAACCCGCACACTACTGACCAACATCATAAATCGGGCATTATCGATTCAATTCTGAGGCGAATCGAAACGATGTTCGGATAACGGCAAAAAATTTTGCTCACAAATTTTTTCCGACGACCGACGGCCGACGACTCCGAGAGCGCCAACGACAATATGATTACGCTACACCGCACCCGCTCTGGCGACACCGGAGAACCTGGCCTTCCTCACGCCGTGGCGGCTGGCAGCAAACGGCGCACGGCTCATGACAGCGGCCAGGCAACAGCCGAACTGGCGTTCGCGATCCCGTCCCTGATGCTCGTGCTGCTGATCTCAATATGGCTTGTCAGCGCCGTGGCCATTCAAGCGCGGTGTGCGGAGGCGGCTCGCGTAGGGGCCCGTGCCGCCGCTCGCGGGGAAACTGACGAAATAGTGCGATTATGGTCTGGACGAGCCGCGCCGCACGGTTCAGAAATATCTATCACCCGTGGCTTTAATTTCGTTGTGGTACAGGTCGCTCTCGATACCCACGCAACCAGGGGAATCGCTTCCATCACTCCTTTAATTAATATCAAAGCGTCATCCACAGCACCGCTTGAAGCAGCGGGAAGCATCGAAGAAAGCCATCTTGACAGCAGTTCATGAAAATCAGGAAAGAAAGGAGAAAAATGCCTTCGAAAGGCATGATTAAAACACGCCAGAAGGAATTCTTGCGATGGCGGATACACGATGAATCAGACAGTGGGAACATGCCGCTAGGAAAGCGTCCGGGCGACACGGGATCGGCGACCGTACTCGTGCTTTCCGCATTTCTCGTTCTTGGCGCCTTAACCGGCGTCGTCCTGATGGTAGCGATGATCGCGGTCTATCGTCAGCGGGCCGCGAACGCCGCCGACATGGCAGCGCTCGCGGCCGCGAGCGATCCATCCGGCAATCCACTGTCCAGGTGCGCCCGTGCTGACGAAATCGGATTCGCGAACCACGGCCGCGTCCTGTCCTGCATGATCTCAGGAGATATTGTGAAGATTGAAATAGCAATTGATCTGCCAGGAACGCTCAGAGGCTTTGGACCGTTGCTTGCCCAGGCCCGTGCCGGCCCGTGGAACGCAGCCGCTGACGGTTCTGCCCTGAGCGTCCCGCCCACCCGCGAAAAGCACGGTCGCGCCGATGATCAGCGCGTGGAGATGGCCCACACCACCGGGACGGAGCCAGCTCGCAGCCTACGAACGAGTGTCCTGCCCGGCTCCGGTCGGATCGAGTCGCCGCAGTACAGCCGCCAGCAACCGGTGCGAGGCCGGCTTGTCCAGCGGCTCGTTACCATTGCCGCACTTCGGCGAGTGCACACACGATGGGCATCCAGCAACGCACTCACAAGCGGCGATCACATCTCGAGTCGCCCGGAGCCAGGGCCCACCGTGCAGAAAGCCCCGTTCGGCGAAGCCCGCTCCACCCGGATGGCCGTCGTAGACAAATACCGTGGCCCTACCCGTATCGGGATGCAACGCGGTGGACACCCCCCCGATATCCCATCGATCGCAGGTGGCGAACAGCGGAAGGATGCCGATCGCCGCGTGCTCGGCCGCATGGACCGCACCCGGGACATCATCTTCATCGATCTCCGCCTCGGCCAGCAGATCGTCGGTCACCGTGTACCAGACAGCCCGGGTGCGCAGATGCCGTGGGGGAAGGTCAAGCGGCTCCTCCCCCAGCACCCGTCCAGTCACGACCTGACGTCGCTGGTACCCCACCACCCGGCTACTGACCTCGACCATCCCAAGATGCAGCTCAACCTCATCGACGCGCCGGGAACGGGCCACGTCCATCACCGCGATGTTGGTCACGTCCCTGGCCGATGTTGTCCAGCCCGGCGTGCCCGCCTCGACAAAGGCGACCGCCACATCAAGATCAAATTCGGTGACCACGTAAAAACTGCCCTGATGGAGATATACCGCGCCGCAGTGGACCGTCACATGCGACGCCGCAGCGTCCACCGTTCCGAGCAGACGCCCGGTCGAGGCCTCCACGATCCGCACGGGCGGACCACCGATGCCACGGATATCAACATCCGGTCGGTGTCGGTGCGTCCAGTACCAGCCTGTCGGCCGGCGCCGAAGTCGACCGCGACGCACGAGATCATCGACTGTGACCCGGGCCGCCGGCCCGAAAAGATCAAAATCGGCCTCGGTCAACGGCAGTTCGGCCGCCGCGCACTCCAAATGGGGACCGAGCACGTAAGGGTTGTCAGGATCGAGCACGGTGGCCTCGACCGGCCGGCCAAACAAGGCCTCCTGATGGTGTACGAGATAGGTGTCAAGAGGATCATCACGAGCAATCATGATCACAACGGCTCCCTGGCCGTCACGGCCCGCGCGGCCCGCCTGCTGCCACAACGATGCGAGCGTGCCCGGATACCCGGTGATGATGGCGGCGTCCAGCCCGGTAACGTCCACACCCAGTTCGAGAGCGTTCGTCGCGGCAACCCCAAGCAGCCGTCCCGAGCGCAGATCCGCCTCCAGCTCCCGGCGTTCCTCCGGCAGGTAGCCCGCACGATAGGCCGCAACTCGCTTCGCGAGCTCCTCCGACACGTCCGACAACGCTCGCCGGGCCGACTGCGCAACTGCTTCCGCCGCTCGTCGCGAGCGTACGAACGCAAGAGTACGTACACCGTCGACCACGAGATCCACAAGCAGATCCGCGGCTTCGGCGGAAGCCGAGCGGCGAACCTGCCCGCCGTGACCATGGATCGACGAGTCCCCCAGCCCGGTGGGTCCCGTCCCGCCGGGCCCCGACTCCAGGACAGCCGATACCGCTGGTTGCCGGGCCGGCATCGGCGCGGATGCTTCGGGACCCGCCAGCTGAAGAGCTGCCGGACAAGGCGGACCAGGCCGAGAGGACACGGGCGGCTGCCAGGGATCGGTGAGTGGTGGTTCATACAGCACAAACCGTGTCGCACCCCTGGGGGAGGCATCGTCCTCGACGACTTCAACATCGAGCCCGGTAAGAAGGCCGGCCGAACGGCCGGGGTCGGAGACGGTCGCCGACGCCAGGACGAACACGGGCATCGACCCGTACCGAGCAGCCACCCGTCGCAACCGCCGCAGCACGTGCGCGATGTGGGAGCCGAACACGCCCCGGTAGCCATGGCACTCGTCGACCACGACATATCGAAGACCCCGCAGGAAGACCGACCACCGCCGATGGTAGGGCAACACAGCGTGATTCAACATGTCGGGATTGGTCAGTACGAACGTCGCGTGAGCCCGAACCCAGTCGCGCTCGGAGGCAGGCGTGTCGCCATCGTAAGTAGCGGCGCGCACCCCGGTCAGATTGAGCGCACGAACCGCGCGGAGCTGGTCGTTCGCCAGCGCCTTGGTCGGAGCGAGGTACAGCGCCCGGGCCGATGGTCCGGCCAGCAGGCCGCTGAGCACCGGCATGAGGTATCCCAACGACTTGCCCGAAGCGGTGCCCGTCGCCAGCACGACGCTGCGTCCGCTGTGCGCATGCTCGGCGGCGAGCGCCTGATGAATCCATGGCGCGTCAATCCCCGCGGCCCTCAGCCGTGCGATCAGTACTGGATCCACCCACGCCGGCCAGGGCGCCCGCATACCAGCCCGAGCCGGGACGTACTCCACATGTGTGACACACCGCCGACGCCGGGCACGCGCGAAAAGTTGATCAAAAATCGCCGCGCCACGATCCGGCGCGCCCTCGGGCACTGCGGTTCCGCCCACAGCAGCCCAGCGTAGGCCAGGACGCTCGACCCGCGCATGGCTGGGCAAACATGTTCACCTGCCGGCTCCACAGCCCTGTGTCGCTCGCTGGAGCGTCCCGACGTGACACATCGCGCTGATCGCAGCGAGACATCACACAGTCAACGATGAACAATGGAAAAACAATGAGATCGCAATAATATGCAGAATGCCAGCAGATGCAGGCAACGGCTGTGTCGCGGTGAGCCGGATTGATCCGAGCGTGGGAGGGTAGTGCCGCCGTGATGCCGGCCGTCCGCCGGACGGCTGTCGAACACACGCTAGGAGGAACCGTGGACCTGTCTCTCACGACCCGTGTGGAAGGGGACTTCACGATCGTCGTCGTGGGCGGCGAGATTGACGTCTACACGGCACCGAAGTTGCGTGAGCAGCTCATCGATCTTGTGTCGAGCGGGTCGTACCACCTCATCGTCGACATGGAAAGCGTCGAGTTCCTCGACTCGACCGGTCTCGGTGTACTCGTCGGCGGCCTCAAGCGGGTCCGGGCGCACGAGGGGTCACTGCGGCTCGTCTGCACCCAGGAACGGATATTGAAAATCTTCCGGATCACCGGTCTCACGAAGGTCTTCCCCATCCATGCCTCGGTCGAGGAAGCACTCGCCGCAAAGGACTAGGGCGTGTTTCGAAAGCCATCTGTCCGGCTCGCCGCGTCCAGGCGGCCCCTGGCCGCGGGCCGCACCGATACCACTCATCCGGTATCGGTGCGGCCCGCGGCCTTGCCAGCAACCACCTGGACGCGCCTCCCTGATCGAACGACGGCTCCCGAAACACACCGCAGGGCGCGCCTGATGGATGTTGGTCGATGTGGGCACCGATCCACGCGATTGACGATCCATCAGACACGCCCTGGCCGGCCGAGGATGTCGCGAACGGACGTTTCGCCCGGTCGGGAGGCAGGCCCGGCCGACGGGGCCCGCGGTACATGTGGCCCTGCCGTCGGCTCCCCAGCTCCAGACGGCCGAGCCGGGGAGTCCCGGGCGCGCGGCCAGGCGGGCCCCGGCCGATCGCCTGCGCACCCGGGACTCCCCGCGGAGGGCCGGACGTCACATGATGGATGCCCGTCGGGCAACCGAACGCAACGAAGTGGTCGGCCACCCGGCGGGCGCATGTCGGAAAGTCCTGTACCCGGCCATCCCCCTCCCCCCCCATAACGGTCAGGCGCCCCAGAGCCCCAACCACCCATCGAGAGGCAGGTATTTCGACGCATGCCCATCGTCGAGTTGCGCTTCGCCGCCCTGCCCGGGCATGTCCGCACAGCCAGACTGATCGCTGCCGCGATCAGCCGACGTTCAGGTGTGCCCGACGAGATCCTGGACGAGGTCAAGCTCGCGGTCGGTGAGGCATGCGCCCGAGCCGTCAGCGTGAACCGCCGGTCTGATCCACAGGCACCTGTAATCGTCCGGGTCAACGACGATGACGACGTGTTCGAGATATCGGTGTCCGACCGCGGGCCGGAAGACCGCGGGACGCCACCCGTCCACCACGATGGCCAGGTCCCCTCGCCCGCACTGATCGGTATCGACTGTGCCCAGGTCAGCAAGGATCAGGCCGGCGACGAGATCAGCGACGAGACGTCGCTGGTGGCTCCCGCGGGGCTCGGCCTCGCCCTCATCGAGGGCCTCGTGGACGACGTCACCATTACCGCATGGCCCGACACACGTGGAACAGTCGTCACGATGCGCTGGCCGATCCACAAGAAGGCGGACAAACCGATCTCAGCGATCTGACTCCGCGTCACACCGGAACCGAGGGCGCACCGGGACGCCGCGCCGGTCGCCGGGGCAAGCCGCCATCCAGTGCGATTACTTATCGTAATAACGTAACATCAACGATACCAGACAGCAACCATAAGGGCATGGAAACCCGCCCAGGCAACATGCACAAACTACCAAAGCACAACATTCATCAACTATGGTCAACCAAAAACGAGCGCGTGTTACAGCCGTGTGGATAGACTGCGCCGCATCGCACACTCGGTCGATCGGCCGGGTGAGATGCCGTGAGTGCTCCCCGTGGTACCGGACGGAGGTTCGGGGAACGTGGGCCAGTGCGCTGGTTGCCGTATGACGGTACGACAACGGGCCGGATGATCATCCGGACTCGTTCCAGCCGGCAGTCATGTCGGCGATCGCACTGCATACGTCGACGCGTACGCCGGCCCGGCGTCCCTTCGCGCCCGGACGGCGACCTCGAGGACGTCGTCAGGTGCGACGTCGGGCCGTGCGCGCCCATCGCCACGCCATAACTGGCGCCGGGCGGACTCGGAGGGTGCACCGACCTGACCGGGAGGGCCCATGGTCCCGATCCAAGCCGAGGCAGGTACAAACCCCGGTGGTGTCGCCATCGAACTTAGCGGAGGCCAGCTTGGGCTGGTCGCCAGTGTGGCGGCCATCGCAGCGATCGCGTTGCTGGTCGCCGGGTATCTGGTCCGCGAAGTGCTCGCCGCGAGCCAGGGAAGCCCCCGAATGATCGAGGTCGGCCGGGCCGTCCAAGAAGGCGCCGCAGCGTATCTACGACGGCAGTTCCTCACCGTGGCGGGCTTCGTCGTCGTGATCCCGTTTGTGCTGCTGCTGCTGCCGGCGGACACGGCCGGCTCCCGGGTGGGACGCTCGGTGTTCTTCGTCCTCGGAGCAGTTTTCTCCGCGCTCGTCGGCTTCGTCGGCATGTCGCTCGCCACCCGTGCGAACACCCGTACCGCCGCCGCGGCCATCCAGCAGGGGGAGCGCGCCGCCATGCGGATCGCCTTCCGTACCGGCGGTGTCGTCGGGATGTTCACGGTTGGTCTGGGCCTGCTCGGAGCGGCGGTCGTCGTATTGGCCTTCCGTGACACAGCCCCGCAGGTCCTGGAGGGATTCGGGTTCGGAGCGGCCCTGCTGGCGATGTTCATGCGAGTCGGTGGAGGTATTTTCACCAAGGCTGCGGACGTAGGAGCCGATCTCGTCGG
This sequence comes from Protofrankia sp. CiP3, assembly GCF_917627345.1. Classification (NCBI taxonomy): domain Bacteria; kingdom Bacillati; phylum Actinomycetota; class Actinomycetes; order Frankiales; family Frankiaceae; genus Protofrankia; species Protofrankia sp. CiP3. Next base: position 74,176 of record NZ_CAKJTM010000005.1, read on the forward strand.
CAAGGTCGAACAGGGCATCCCCGAGGACGACCCACGCAACGCGGCCACGATCGCCGACAACGTGGGGGACAACGTCGGAGACTGCGCGGGAATGGCAGCCGACCTGTTCGAGTCCTACGCGGTGATGCTGGTAGCCGCGTTGATCCTCGGCGTCAAGGCCTTTGGCGAGAACGGCCTGGTCTTCCCGCTGCTCGTTCCCGCGGTGGGTGTACTCACCGCGATCATCGGCATCTTCTCAGTCGCCCCGCGTACCGGCGACCGCAACGGCATGGCGGCGATCAACCGAGGGTTCTTCATCTCGGCGCTGGTCTCCGCGGTCGGCGTTGTCATCGTCTCGTTCGCCTACCTGCCGGACAGCTTCGCCGGTTTCCCCGGCCTCGAGAAGAGCAGCCAGGGTGGCGACCCGCGGTTCATCGCGATCACAGCTGTCCTCATCGGTATCATACTGGCTACCGCAATCCAGCTCCTCACCGGTTACTTCACCGAAACCAACCGCAGGCCGGTTCAGGACATCGTGAAGGCATCCACCACGGGCCCGGCAACCAACATTCTTTCCGGTATCGGGGTCGGGCTGGAGTCGGCCGTGTATTCGGCGTTGCTCATCAGCGCGGCGGTCTTCGGCGCATACCTGCTCGGGTCCGGCAGTACCACAGTAGCGCTCTTCGCAGTAGCCCTGGCCGGCACCGGACTGCTGACAACGGTCGGAGTGATCGTATCCATGGACACCTTCGGTCCGGTCAGCGACAACGCCCAGGGTATTGCCGAGATGTCCGGTGAGGGCATGGACGGCGAAGGTGCCGCGATCCTCACCTCCCTCGACGCGGTCGGCAACACCACCAAGGCCATCACCAAGGGCATCGCGATCGCCACCGCGGTGCTGGCCGCCACCGCTCTGTTCGGATCGTTCACCGACACGGTCAACGAGGCGCTCATCGACGCAGGCCGGACCACCCTGGGATCGCGCACCCTCGACATCGCCTATCCGGACGCCCTGGTCGGACTGATCATCGGCGCCTCGGTTGTGTTCCTGTTCGCCGGGCTCGCGATCAACGCGGTCGGGCGCGCCGCTGGACGGGTGGTGGAGGAGGTACGCGACCAGTTCCGAACCAAGCCAGGAATCATGGATGGTACCCAGAAGCCCGACTATGGTGCTGTTGTCGACATCTGCACCCGGGACTCACTACGAGAGCTGATCACTCCAGGCACTCTTGCGGTTCTCGCGCCGATCGCGGTTGGCTTCGGGCTCGGCTACCCGCCGCTGGGCGCCTACCTTGCCGGGGCGATCGCCGGCGGCGTCCTCATGGCGGTCTTTCTCGCCAACTCCGGTGGGGCCTGGGATAATGCGAAGAAACTCGTCGAAGACGGCAACTACGGTGGCAAGGGCTCCGACGTCCACGCCGCCACCGTCATCGGTGACACCGTCGGTGATCCGTTCAAGGACACCGCCGGCCCGTCGATCAACCCTCTGATCAAGGTAATGAATCTGGTCAGCCTGTTGATCGCGCCATCTGTGGTGAAGTACTCGGTCGGCGATGACGAGAACAAACCGCTACGGATCGCCATCGCCGTCGTGGTCGTCGCGGTGATTTCCACCGTCATCATCTACTCGAAACGACGTAATACCGCGCTGGGGCTGGCACCGGCAGTGACCGAACAGCGCTCGGCAACCGACCCGAAGGCGACAGTGTAGCCAATCCCCTCATCGCTCCCACCCGGCGCACCAGAAGGAGGAGAAGGAGCGGAAGGACGGAGTCACCGTCACCGCCGGAACGGGGCATCCGGCGGTGACGGATCGGGTCCCGTCAGGGCCCGCTCCGTCGACGTCAGCAGACCTGGGTGCGCGACACGGCGTACGGTCTCCTCCGGCGTCCACAACACCGGACGCCGGAGAAAGCCGCCGCGCCGCCGGCTGACATACCGGTGTGTGTCGACCTACTGTCGGGATATGGGCCCGGGAGCTCGCAACGAGCCCCAGGCCGGTTTCCACCGGCAGTTTGGCCGTCCGCACCGCAGCCCGACACCCTACGAGCCGCACAGCCGAAGTCGAACCACCCCCTGCAACGAGGAGAGAAGTGCCCCCGCGCACGAAGCCGACAAATAGCGGGACGCGCCGGTCGAACGCCGGGTCATCGAGCGCCGGGTCATCGACGCCCGTCGTCGAGCCCACGGCCTTCGGCACCGGCGCCGAGCCCGACACGGACATCGACACGTCCGGCAACGGCACCGCATCCCGTCCCAGCACACGGACGAACACGAATAGTAATCGAATCGGTACCTCATCGACCGCTCCCAGCGGCACCGGGACCCGGCTGGTGATTGTTGAGTCACCCGCGAAGGCAAAGACCATCGCCGGGTACCTCGGCCCCGGCTGGCAGGTCGAGTCCAGTATCGGACACATCCGGGACCTGCCGCGCAACGCCGAGGAAGTGCCAGTCGCGCACAAGGGCAAACCGTGGGCCCGGCTCGGGGTGGACGTCGACAACGGCTTCGAGCCGCTCTACGTCGTCACGCCCACCAAGAAACCCCAGGTCAGCAAGCTCAAGGCGCTGGTCAAGGAAGCGAGCGAGCTCTACCTCGCCACAGATGAGGACCGCGAGGGCGAGGCGATCGCCTGGCACCTGCTGCAGACGCTGAAGCCGACCGTGCCGGTGAAACGCATGGTCTTCCACGAAATCACGCCTCAGGCGATCCAGCGAGCGGTGGACAACCCGCGCGAGATCAACGAGAACCTGGTCAACGCGCAGGAGACCCGGCGCATTCTCGACCGGCTCTACGGCTACGAGGTCAGCCCGGTGCTGTGGAAGAAGGTGATGCCGAAGCTGTCGGCCGGTCGGGTCCAGAGCGTTGCGACCCGCATCCTGGTGGAACGCGAACGCGCCCGGATGCGCTTCACCGCGGCCGAGTACTGGAACATCGAAGGGGTCTTCGGGACGCGGGCGACGCGTGACGGCGCTTCGCCGGACCGGGTACCGGCTGCCGCGGCGCCCGACGGCACTCCACTGCCGGCGAACCTGGTCGCGCTCGACGGCCGACGGCTGGCCACCGGACGCGACTTCAGCTCCTCCGGGGAGCTCACCGCCGCGGACGTGGTGCGGCTCGACGAGACCGCGGCGCGCGCCCTGGCCGGCAGGCTTGTTGACACGATCTTCACGGTTCGGTCGGTGGAGACCAAACCGTACCGCCGCTCTCCCTACCCGCCGTTCATGACATCCACCCTGCAGCAGGAGGCCGGCCGCAAGCTGCGCTTCTCCAGCCAGCGGACGATGCAGGTAGCGCAGAAGCTGTACGAGAACGGCTACATCACCTATATGCGGACGGACTCGACGAACCTGTCCGAAACCGCGCTCACCGCCGCCCGGGAGCAGGCCCGAACCCTCTACGGGCCGGAGTACGTGCCCGAGCGGCCCCGTACCTACACGAAAAAGGTCAAGAACGCCCAGGAGGCGCACGAGGCGATCCGACCGGCCGGGGATCACTTCCAGACCCCCGGCGAGGTGCGTGCCGCACTCCGCGACGACATCGACGGCTATCGGCTCTATGAACTGATCTGGCAGCGGACGGTCGCAAGCCAGATGGCCGACGCTCTCGGTACGTCGGCGACGGTCCGGCTCGGCGGGGTGTCCAGCGCGGGAGAGGATGCCGAGTTCTCGGCGTCGGGAAAGGTCATCACCTTTCCGGGCTTCCTGCGCGCCTACGTCGAGGGCGCGGACGACCCCGACGCGGAGCTTGAGGACCGTGAGCGCCGCCTGCCAGCTGTCCGCCAGGGCGACCGGTTGACCACCCGCGAGTTGAATCCCCGCGGGCACACGACCAGCCCGCCGCCGCGCTTCACCGAGGCGAGCCTGGTCAAGACCCTTGAGGAACTTGGCATCGGGCGGCCGTCCACCTATGCGTCGATCATCGGGACGATCCAGGACCGCGGGTACGTGTGGAAGAAGGGCAGCGCGCTGATTCCCAGCTTCGTCGCGTTCGCCGTGGTCGGCCTGTTGGAAGAGCATTTCGGCCGGCTGGTCGACTACCGCTTCACCGCCTCGATGGAGGACGACCTCGACGACATCGCGGCCGGTACGGCGGCGTCGATCGACTGGCTGACCCGGTTCTACTTCGGTTCGGACGTGGGCCAGCCGGGCGGCGTCGCGCGGTCAGGCGGGCTCAAGCACCTGGTCGGCGAGCGGCTCGGAGAGATCGACGCCCGCGAGGTGAACTCGATCCACCTGGGTACGGCGGATGACGAGCAACCCGTAATGATCAGAGTGGGCAAGTACGGTCCGTACATCCAACACGGCGACCAGCGGGCAAGCATCCCCGAAGATCTTGCTCCGGACGAGCTCACCGTGGCGAGGGCGATGGAACTGCTCGACGCGCCGAGTGGGGACCGGTCGCTTGGCACCGACCCGGACAGCGGCGCGACCATCACCGTCAAGATCGGACGTTTCGGCCCGTACGTCAGCACGGACGACGACCCGCCGCGCCGGGCGAGCCTGTTGGCCACGATGTCCGTTGAGACGGTCACCCTCGCCGATGCGCGCAAGCTGCTCACCCTGCCCCGATCGCTGGGCGTTGCACAGGACGGCGAAGAGGTGACGGCCCAGAATGGCCGGTACGGACCCTACGTCAAGAAGGGAGCGGAGAGCCGGTCGCTGGAGTCTGAGGAGCAGTTGTTCACCGTGACATTGGATGAGGCCCTGGCGCTGATCGCACAGCCGAAGGCACGAGGACGCAAGCGAGCCGCGCAAGCCCCGCCGCTGCGCGAACTCGGCGCCGACCCGGCCAGCGGTGCGCCGATGGTGCTACGGGAGGGCCGATTCGGCCCATACGTCACCGATGGTGAGACGAACGCGAGCCTCCGCAAGGGTGACGAGGTTGCGTCGATCACTGTGGAACGGGCAGCTGAGCTGCTGGCCGAACGGCGCGCCCGCGGGCCGGCGCCCAAACGGCGGACAGCGCGCGCCGCCGCATCAGGCGCCAAGGAGCCGGCCGCCACGAAACGGGCCACCGTCCGGAAAGCCCCGGCCAAGAAGGCGGCGAGCGAGAAAAGCACGACCGGGACGGACGGCGGCACGACGGGCGCCTCGTCAACCCAACCACGCCGGACGGACTGATGGGCAACCCGGTAGGCGGCGGCCACGGCCCACCCCGTTCGCGGCCGGCCCCGGCAGCGTCGTCGGATGGTGGCGGACCGTCTACCGGCAGCACATCACCGACGTCCGCCGCAACCCGTGATGATCCGCGCCAGCACACCGAAGGAGATTTCCGCGCGGTCCTGCGGATCGCGCAGTTCCGTCAGCTCTGGCTGGCGCTGGCCCTGTCCAGCCTGGGTGACTGGATGGGCCTGCTCGCGACGACCGCGCTGGCTAGCTCACTGCGGGCGAGCTTCTCCGACAAGGCATTCGCCATCGGCTCCGTACTGATCGTCCGACTGCTGCCAGCGCTGATCTTCGGACCGCTCGCCGGTGTCGTGGCGGACCGGCTCGACCGACGGTTGACGATGGTCGTCGCGGACATCCTGCGGTTCGGGCTGTTCATGTCCATTCCGCTGGTCGGGACGCTGACCTGGCTGCTCGTCGCATCGCTGCTGATCGAGTGCGTCAGCCTGTTCTGGAACCCGGCCAAGGACGCGAGCGTGCCGAACCTGGTACCCGCGCGGCGGCTCGCCGCGGCGAACACGCTGAGTCTGATCACCACGTACGGTTCAGCGCCACTGGGTGCGGCGGTCTTCTCGCTGTTGGCCACCCTGTCGCGGGCGTTGGCGACCAGTGTGTCCTTCTTCGAGACCTCCCCGCTGGACCTCGCGCTCTTCTTCAACGCGACGACGTTCCTGGTATCAGCAGTTGTGATCTTCCGGCTGCGCGGGATCGGCCGGACAGAACTCCAACGCGCCGATGTGCACCCCGGGCTGTGGTCGTCGATCACGGAGGGCTGGCGGTTCGTCGGTCACAACCGGCTGGTCCGCGGTCTGGTGATCGGTATTCTCGGGGGGTTCGCCGGTGCCGGCTGCGTGGTGGCGCTCGGGCGGCTCTACGTCCAGATTCTCGGCGGTGGCGACTCCGCGTACGGTGTCCTGTTCGGCGCGGTGTTCGTGGGACTCGCCACCGGGATGGCGCTGGGACCGCGGCTGCTCGGTGACTTCAGCCGGTCCCGCCTGTTCGGCCTGAGCGTCACCGCGGCCGGGGTGGCCATGCTGGCGGTGGCCGTCATGCCCAACCTTGTTCTCGCCTGTGTCCTGGTCGTCTTCGTCGGCATGTTCGCCGGGATCGCATGGGTCACCGGCTACACCCTGTTGCAGGCAGCGGTAAGCGACGAGCTGCGTGGACGAACCTTCGCGCTGGTCCAGTCCCTGGTCCGTATCGACCTGTTGTTGGTGCTCGCGGCCGCGCCGGCGCTGGTGGGACTCATCGGATCACACCGCATCAGCCTGTTTGGCGGCGTCCAGCTCCGTGCCGACGGGGTCACGATCGTCCTGCTTGCCGGCGGCCTGCTCGCGGTGGCCGTCGGCCTGTTCGCCTACCGGCAGATGGACCAGCGTACCGGCATCGCGATCATTCCCGAACTATGGAACGCCCTGCTGGGGCGTGGGACATCACCACAGCGCCCTCGCCATGCCGGCCTGTTCGTAGCCCTCGAAGGTGGCGAGGGATCCGGTAAATCGACACAGGCCGAACATTTACGATCATGGCTTGCGTCCGCGGGGCGCGAAGTTGTGATCACCCATGAACCCGGCGGGACCACCATCGGCGCAACGCTACGGAAACTGTTGCTCGACCCCACGACGCGGCTGCACCCGCGTACCGAGGCGCTGCTGTACGCCGCTGACCGTGCCGAGCATGTCGCGCGGGTCATCGAGCCGGCGCTGGCGCGGGGCGCGGTCGTCGTCAGTGACCGCTTCATCGACTCATCCGTCGCCTATCAGGGCGCCGGCCGTCAGCTCGGGGCGGACGGGGTCGCGGCGCTGTCGCGGTGGGCCACCCAGTCCCTGGTCCCCGACATCACGATCCTCCTCGATCTTCCCGCCGAGATCGGCCTCCGTCGGGTCCGAGAACGGGCCGAGCGCAACAGCTCGACCCGCGGCCCGAGCGGCCCGGCTACCAGCCCCACAGCCGGCATCGACCGGATCGAGGCGGAGCAGCTTGCCTTTCACGAGCGGGTGCGTGCGGGGTTCCACCGGCTCGCTGACAGCGCGCCAGGCCGCTACGTGGTACTCGACGCGGACCAGCCGCCGCGGACGCTGCACAACAAGATCCGGGATGTCATCAGCGAACGGCTGCGCGCTGATCGCGACTCAGTCGCCGCGGACCCGCCTGTTCGGCCCGCCTCCACCGAACCAGCGGCGCGGCCCGCTCCGGTGACCGCTGAGCCCGTGGCGACCGCCGAGAGCAGGCAGGCTGAGACCGTGCGGGCTGAGAGCATTGCCACCGAGGCGACTACGGCGGTTACGGCCGAGCTGTTGCCCGGCCGCCCCACAGCAACGGGGAAAGCTCCGTCGGCTCGATAACCCGCCTGCCGTCCAGTGGCTCCCCACGGGTCGTGGTGCGGCCCGCCGGTAACCGCCGACCAGCGGCGTCAGACAATGGACGGGTGAGCGTGTGGGATGCCCTGATCGGCCAGGAACCGGTCATCGAGGCCCTCGCGGGCGCAGCCAGCACGGCAGCCGGAGTGACCGGGAGCGGTGGGCTCGTCGCGACCAGAGCCACTATGACCCATTCATGGCTGTTCACCGGCCCGGCGGGCGCTGGGCGGTCGACGGCAGCGCGTGCCTTCGCGGCGGCGTTGAACTGCGAGAACTCCCCCCCGGGATGCGGTGGGTGTCATGGCTGCCACACCGTGCTGACGGACACCGCGTCCGATCTGCGCTCGGTACGCCCGGAGGGGCTGTCGCTGGGCGTGAAGGACATCCGGGAGCTGGTGCGCGACGCCGCGAGCGCGCCGACATCCGGCCGCTGGCGGGTGCTGCTTCTCGAAGACGCCGACCGGCTTACCGATCAGGCCGCCAACGCCCTGCTCAAGGCGTTGGAGGAGCCCGCCAAGCGATCGGTGTTCCTTCTTTGCGCGCCGTCGGTCGACGACGTCCTGCCGACAGTGCGGTCGCGCTGCCGGGTCGTCTCGCTGTGCCTGCCCACCCCCACACAGGTCGCCGCGGTGCTGGGACGGGACGGGATCGATCCCGCCCTTGCCCAGTTTGCGGCCCAGGCGGCCGCGGGCGATGTGGACCGGGCCCGGTCGCTGGCCACCGACGAAGCGGCGCGGGACCGGCGCACCGAGGTACTGCGTATCCCGACCCGCCTGCAACGCACCGGGGACTGTCTCGACGCGGCCGCGGACCTGGTGGCTGCCGCGAACGCCGACGCGGACGCCGCGAACACGAATCGTGATGAGGCCGAAACCGAGGCGCTGAAGATCTCACTCGGTGTGGGTGCAACATCCGCTGGCAGCACGGCGAAGCGTGCGCGGGCACCAAAGCCCGGCGCGAAGACCCGGGCCGTGACCGTTCGGGGTGCCGCCGGAGCTCTCAAGGAACTAGCGAAAACGCAGAAAAGCCGTGGCCGACGGACCGTGCTCGACTCGCTTGACCGGGCGCTGGTCGACCTCGCCGGCTGGTATCGGGACGTGCTCGTCGTCCAGCTGGGTGCACCGGTCGACGCGATCCACCCGGACCAGGGCGATGCCGTGACGCGGGCCGCGCGGGCGTCCACCCCGGAGCAGACGCTGCACCGGCTCGAGGCGGTGCTGAAGTACCGGCGGAAGCTCGCGGATAATCCCGCCCTCGTCCCGCTACTGGCTATAGAAGCACTCACCCTCGAACTGCGCACCGGGTAGATCATTACCCACCGTGTAGACAACAGTGCCAGTAAGTCATTCCGTGCCGTGAACAGGGGACAACATAGTATGCTCCGGATGTGAGTGGAATCATCCAGGCACGGATCCGCCCCGCCGGCAGCCGAATTCTTGGCGTGGGCGCCTATCGTCCCATGAAAATAGTGTCCAATGCTGAGATCTGTCAACGGATAGACTCCACTCCCGAGTGGATAGAATCTCGGTCCGGTATTCGCAGCAGGCGATTCGCGGCTGTGGATGAATCGCTGGGAGCAATGGCAGCCACAGCCGGTGGCAAAGCTCTGGCCAGCGCCGGCGTCGGAGTCCCGGATGTTGATTGCATCGTGGTGGCCACCATGTCCCATGTCACGCAGTCGCCATCGGTGGCCACCGACGTAGCTAACCGGCTCGGCGCCCGGCAGGCGGCCGCGTTCGATCTCTCAGCAGCATGCGCGGGCTTCTGCCATGCTCTCGCGGTGGCCAGCGACATGGTGCTCGCCGGCAGCGCCAAGTACGTTCTGGTGATCGGCGCCGAACGGATGTCGGACATCATCGACCCGCATGACCGCGGAACGGCTTTTCTTTTCGGGGACGGCGCCGGAGCGATTGTCGTCGGGCCGTCGGAAACAGCGGGCATCGGGCCGGTCGTATGGGGTTCTGATTCCTCGGGCCGGGACGCGATCGGACACGATCGCTCCTATCTGGAATGGCGCGACAACCCAGAGCTGCCATGGCCGACAATGCGGATGGCGGGGCAGCGGGTATACCGGTGGGCATCATGGCAGATGGCGCCCGTCGCGCGCCAGGCCCTCGACATAGCCGGGATCAGCGCGGACGAGCTCGCCGCCTTCATTCCCCATCAGGCCAACATCCGCATCATTGACATGCTCTGCAAGGTGCTCGCCCTGCCCGGCACCGTGGCCGTCGCCCGGGACGTCGCGGTGCACGGGAACACCTCGGGTGCGTCCATCCCGCTCGCGATGGACGAGGTTCTCGCGAGCGGTGCGGTGCCGTCGGGTGGCCTCGCGCTGCTCATCGGCTTCGGCGCGGGTCTCGTCTACGCGGCCCAAGTCGTCCGGCTCCCCTGACCTCTGGCCCCTGACCTCCGGGGTCACGGGTCTTCGGCAGGGGCCTGTCTCCCGCCGGCGCGGGCTACCTGTCGGCGACGGCGGCCCCGGAACCACGAGCGCTCCGGGGCCGCGGCACGGGGTTGGCATCCATCCGCTCCGGCGCGGCCACCGCGATGCCGTCGGCGCCCGACGACGGCCGGACGTTCGGCAGCGAGGCGGCGGCGACCACGGCCACGGCGAACCCGGCGGTCATCAGCAGGAACGCGTTCGTGTAACCACTTTCATGCGGCAGTTTTCCCACGCCTGCACCGGCTGTGATGACAGTGGCGGTAACGGTGGTGCCGATGGAACCACCGATCGTCCGGATGTTGGCGTTCATCCCGGACGCGATTCCAGTCTGGTCAGGGCGAACCGCTACAACCACGAGGTGTGACATCGCCGCGAACCCCAGCCCGATACCTACTCCCAGCAACGAGGTGGCGATGTAAATCATGTAGCTCTGGCTGTGCGCGAACGTGAGGACGCTGGTGGCGGAAGTCGCGATGAGCGTACCCAGGAGGAGCGGGATCTTCGCGCCGTACAGGGCTCCGATACGGCCGGCGAATATTCCGGCTACCAGCATGAATACGCTGGCCGGCACCATGTAGAGGCCAGCCCCGGTGACGCTCGCCCCGAACCCGTAGCCTGCCGACCGAGGCGTTTCCACGAACTGCGGTACGAACACCATCACCGAGAACATCGTGAAGCCAAAGAGGACCGCGGTGATGTTCGTCCGGTACACCGTGGGAATCCGCATCATCCGCATGTCCACAAGCGGCTTGGCGCTACGGCTCTCAACAGCGAGCCAGAGTGCGATGAGCAGCCCCGCCAACGCGAACAGACCGAGGACCGAACCGGATTCCCATCCCCACCGGGGCCCCTGGCTGATCCCGAGAAGCAGCACGACAAGCCAGGCGGCAAGCAGCAACGCGCCGGTGACCGACACGTTCCCACCCACGCGGACGGGTGACTCCGGCACCCGCAGCACGGTCGCCACCAGCGCCACGGCAACGGCCATCGCGGGCAGCCAGAACAGCCAGTGATAGCCCAGGTGGCTGCTGATCGGCCCGGAGATGACCGTCCCCGTCCCGGAACCAACCCCGAGCACGGCCGACACGACACCGATCGCGCCGCCGACCTTCTCCGGCGAAAACTCGTCCCGGATGATCCCGAACGCGAGCGGGAAGATCGCCCCACCCACCCCCTGGATAGCCCTGGCAAAGAGCATCACGGGCAGTGACGTCGCAAGCGCGGCAATCACTGTGCCGATACCAAGTACCGCGAGCATAACGACGAGCACGCGCTTCTTACCGTAGACATCTCCGAGACGCCCGAGGATCGGGGTCGCCACGGATGCGCTGAGCAGGTAGGTCGTCATGATCCAGGCAATGCCCGCCTGACTCGCGCCGAACTCCGCCCGGATCGTCGGCAGCGCTGGCGCGACCATCGTCTGCAGCAGCGAGAAGGTCAGCGCCGACAGGCTGAGAGCCGCGAAGGTCACCGATGACGAGCGTCTTCCATCCACCCCGGCCGTCATACTGGACAGTCCTCTCGTTCGCTGATAAGAGCACATCCCATGATCAACAAAACATACAACAGGATGAGACTCAGTATCATTGACGATACCAAGTATCTATTTATCAAAAACGGCACCGGGATGTGGCCTACACTTCATCTCTGGCGATCGGCTTGAGATCGGCTTGGCGACGTAGATCACCACCTCGCGAAACGGCCGCGGAGCAACAATGATCATTGTGGTAACCCCGAACATCAACGGACGCATCCGACGACCACGACCACGCAGGTGACTTCTATGACCAACCCGACCGGGATAACCGCCTTCCGGGAACGGCTACGGACGACCGTCCGCGGTGACCTGGCGCAGGTCGCGGTCGAGCTGTTCCTCGAGCACGGCTTCGACGCCGTCACGGTGGATGCGATCGCCACGGCGGCCGGTGTGTCCCGCAGCACCTTCTTCAGGTATTTCCAGACGAAGGAGGATGCGGTCCTGGCGCATGTCGAGGCCCGTGGGGAACAGTTCCGCCAGGCCGCGCTGGCCCGGCCGGCCGGCGAGCCCGCGCTCCTGGCGGCACGCAACGCCCTCACCCCCCTGATCGAAGACATGAGCCGCAACCGCGAGCGGTCCGTGGCGATCAACGGCCTGATCGAGAGAACCCCGTCCCTGCGTGCCCGCAGGATCGACAAACAGCTGGTCCTGCGCACGATGCTGGCCGATGCGATGGCGAACCGGATGGCGACGGATCCAGCGACCGACCTTCGGCCCGCGCTCATCGCCGGCGTCACCCTGAGCGTGTTCGAAGCCGCTCACACGGCATGGCTGAGCGCCGACGACGACACCGACCTGGCCGATCTGGTGGACGAGGCGTTCGTGACGGTGGGCGCGGCGTTCGCCACAGCCGCCGTACAGCCCTGAACAAGCCCCCCACGATCCAGCCCAGATATTGACGGACTCAAACAGCAACAACAGGAACAGGCAACTTTGCCTGGAAACACATTTCTTCATCAAGATAGAACAACATAAACACAACAAACGACGGACCGCAACGGCTCCACCTTCGCGCGGAGATCTGATCAAAAACTCTTTGACCTGCCGATATACCCATCCGCAGGGCATTGAAGCGGGTCCGTGTAGCCTCATCGTCCGATGATGACTTTGCTGCCGCCCGCCCAAGTCAGATCCACTGAAGCCCGTCGCCCAGACGCTCCCCCCAGCTACAGATCTTGCGCACTCTGTTGTGTCGCAGCCCTCCCGGGCGGAGGGGATCGACCATGAAACACCAAAAAATCTTCAAAAGAACACGGATGCCACTCCGAAACACAACGCCGGCTGATTCGACACGTCTGACAACGGAGCGACACGAAGCCGACCGGATCTCTGTCGAGAACAGGTACGCACATGCGCCCGGCAGCCCGAGGACCTCGGTGCGCAAGGTGCTGTCGCGGCGCGGCCGGCTCTGGTTCGCCGGCCTGGGTGTGCTGACGATCGCAACCACGAGCCTCGGCTGCCACATCGCTCCCACCGGCCGTAACGAGGTCAGGAGCGTGATGGTGGCAGCCCCGCCCGCTCCATCCGCGGCCGATACCGCCGGCACGCTCACCCCCCCAGCCAGCCCCGGTACCGGCACCGGCGCGGCGGACGACGCCCCTGAGGCGGCGCCGTCCGCCGCCACCGTCCGATCAGCCGCCGTGACCGCCGGGGCGCCCGGCACATCCATGACGGCCGACGAGCCCACCGGATCGGCGGCCACAGCGCAGGCAACCGCCGGGTGGATGAGCGGCGTCGCCGCAGGCACCCTGACACAGGCGAACCAGTGGTCGGCCTTTCGCGGACGGCCGGTCGACGTGGTCGTCACCTTCGCCGACCGGTCAAGCTGGGAAACGATAACCCATCCGTGGCTCGGCGCGGGCCCGGAGAAGTTCGCCGGTTTCCCCGGCACCTGGGTGATCAGTCAGCCGTTCTTCCCCGCCTCCGGCGGCGACATCGGCGCCTGCGCGTCAGGAGCCTACAACTCCCACTGGCAGGAGTTCGGCCGGTGGCTGACCAACCAGGGCCGCGCGGCCACCGTTGTCCGGCTGGCCTGGGAATTCAACGGCAGCTGGTTCCCATGGTCGGCCTCGAGCAGGCCGGGGTCGTGGGTCGGCTGCTTCCAACAGGTGGTTGGTGCCATCCGGCAGACAGATGCCCAGGTCCGGATCGACTGGACGATGAACTCACATACCGACGGGGCATTCGGCTTCTACCCGGGTGACGCGTACGTCGATGTCATCGGCATCGACACCTTCGACATGTGGCCGGCAAGCACGGACGAGAACTCCTGGAACACCCAGTGCAACGAAGCCGAGGGGCTCTGCTCAGTGATCAGATTTGCCCGCGCGCACGGCAAGAAGTTCTCCGTACCGGAATGGGGACTGGTCGGCAAGCAGGACACCGGTGCCGCGGCAGCCGGGCAGTCGGGTGGGGACAACCCCTTCTACATCCGGAAGATGCACGACACGTTCGTCGCCAACGCCGACGTCTTGTCCTACGAGGCGTACTTCAACAGCCCGGACGCGGGCAACGTCCATTCCGCCCTGGTCAACCCGACTGAACAGCCCAACGGCGCCCAGACCTACGCGTTGTTGTGGTGACGGCGTCAGAGCGCGACCGGTCACCGGCTGGCCTCTCCGCCGGTGAACGCCGCGACCACGCCATTGTCACCGTGGACATCAACGACGGCATGGTCGCGGCGGCCGAAGGCGAACAGGAGGAGTTCGGCCGGATTACCGACGAGGGTTACCTCATCGGTGCCACGGCGCAGTACGACCCGCCCCGGGCCGTCGGCGCGCTCAGCAACCACCCCGACAGCGGACCGTCGGTAGGCGGCCCGGCCGAACATCTGAAACGATCGCCAAAGCGCCCGCTGCATCCCGTCGTCGAGCTGGGATCCGCTCCAACCCGGCCTGGCCCGTCGAACATCCTCATGATGGACGAAGAACTCGACCAGGTTCGTGGCGTCATCGACCAGGCCGAAACGGGTTGGATGCCACCATGGTGGACCGTCACGGAATGTCCTCACCAGGTTCGGGAAGGTATCACCGCGCATCGTGGCTCTTTCCGCCATCGCCGTCACACCATGCAGTGATTTAATCACGAAACCAGGCAGCGCGTATGGCACCCGGTCCCGAGTCACCAAATGGGCAACAAGATCATGAGCGGTCCAGCCGGCACACAGCGTAGCCTGAGCCGGACCGACCTCGTCCAGCAGATCCGCAAGAGCCACACGCTGCGCACGGGCACGTCCCATGCACGCAATGCTAAAACCTTCGCATCCCCCTGGCTGGCTACCGACGCGGTCGCCACTCGCCTCGGGGTCCGCCCTCCCCCGCCCCGGCCGCCGGGGAACCCTTGGGTGCCGGCCGCTGAGCGGCGGTGCTACCGGCGTCGGTGCCGGCGGTGCCGCCGGTGTCCGGCGGCGGGACCGGGCGGCCGAGCAGGTACCAGCCCCACAGGCCCGCCGGTGCTGGTGCGCGCACCGGTCCATCCGCGGCAATGCGGGCGTCCATGGTGTCAAGGATGTGATCCCAGCTCCCGGCGAGCCGCAGCACCAGGCTCCCGACGACAGCGGTGCGGGGAAGGTGCGGATGCGGGCGGGTAGGTGCCCGCCGCATCGATCGTCGGAACGCGGCGGCCATCCGGCGCCGGTCGTCTGGGGAGAGCGCCTTCTCGAGATCGGCGACCAGGATGTCCTCCGCCGCGATGTGCTGTTCCTCAAGCTCGGCAAGACGCTCACGCAGTCTGCCCATCGACTCGTCCGGCCGGTGGACATCGCCTTGGATGTACTGGGAGATGCCGCGTAGCACCGACGCGGTTTCCCGCCCCTGGGCACACAGTTCGGCGATGCGCGGCCGACTGTCCGGGAGGCGGCGACGCGCCATGGGATAGACGGATGTCTGCACGGCGTACATATGGGCACTGATCGCCGCAACCGCCGTGTCGGCGGCTCGCAACGCGCGTCTCGGGTCCCCCGATGTCGCAGCCTCAGTGAAGGTAAGACCAACAAGGTGCGTCGCGGCGTCGTGCGACGCTTTGATCATTTCAGGCAGGGGCATCCCGCTCGAATCGTCCCGCTCGCCGGCTCTGGCCTTCTCGGTCGTCGCAGTCCTCCCCGGCCCTGTTGTGGACATCATCGCCACCCCCAGCCTGCGTACTGCCGATATGCGACCAATATGCGACGACCGAGCCAGCGGCTGAATCGACGCTCCTTGGAGCGCCCGGCAACAGGGCCGCCCAGGCGCCGCCGCGCGTCATCGCTCCCCATCCATCGCCACGCGATACATGGGTACCCCGGCTCGTCGGCCGCCACCCACAACCTCCGGTGGCTCCCCGCGCAGCCGCGCGATGCACGCACCCCAGCCCCGCTCCTTGATCCACACCCCTGTCGTCAGACGCCCTTAATCACCAGACAAACTCTATACCCAACATTTCAACTTCGCTATCCACCGTCAATCACAACAGATCGCCCAGCTGCTCAATCACGGCCGGCGCGCACGGCAACCAACGCCTGGCATGGCACAAACCGCCCATCGCCAGCAAGATCGTTAAGCACCACCACCATCGCGGTCGGCCGGCAAACGGCCAAGAGGCTCCGGCAACAGGACTGCCCGGATCGCGCATCCAGGCCGCCTCCTGGCTGCGTTGCCGGCCAAACCGATACAACTCATCCGGTATCGCTTCAGCCTTCCGCCTTGCCAGGGGCGCCTGGAGGCGGCTCACTGATCGCAAGCCCGATCTCAAACACGCTCTCAGCGGAGCATGATCGGAGGATGGCTCGTCGAGTACCCCCGCCGGTAACAAGGATCAGGCAGGTACGGGTAGAAGTACTGACGAGAAGGCCGCAAAAAGTCCAGCCGCAACCGATTGGAACAGGATGGTTACTCAATGCTGTGGCGCCAGCCAGCGAAGCACCGTTCGACGGTACGGCGATGCGCCAGCGCCCACCCGAAACACCTGGTACCCAAAAAAAGCCAGACCGGCATAACTATCGACCGCATAACAATTAACCGAAGGACATGGACAGGATGATCCGGAAATGAACAACAAGGAGTCTGCTGACGACAGCGGTAATCGGCACAACGGGCAGCTTCCGTTCACACAGGCTGCCGCCAGCCATCCGTCAACCGCGGCAGGATGGCTGGCCGGCGCGCTGAGCAAGCCCGTGTCGCTGGTCCGGATGGTCCCCAAGCGCCGCCGCATACGCCCGGAAAGTCCTTCGACACCGCCCGGCCGAGTGATCGCGTGTCACATATACCGGGACGGCTACCGCGATCCACGATCGATCCACCATACCGACGCGCTGCGTGTTGCCCGGGATCACCGCGGCAGTTTCGCCTGGCTCGGCCTGTACGAACCGAGCGCGACGGAACTGTCCAATATCGCCGATGTCTACGGGCTGCATCCGCTCGCGGTCGAGGATGCCGTCACCGCCCATCAACGGCCGAAACTGGAGCGATACGGGGAGACCCTTTTCGTCGTCCTCAAGACCGCCTGTTACGTGGAACACGAGGAGCTGACCGCGACATCGGAGATCGTCAACACCGGCGAGGTCATGGTGTTTCTCGGCCAGGATTTCGTAGTCACGGTCCGGCATGGGGAACATGGCGGGCTCCAAGCCCTGCGCAGCCGGCTGGAAGCGCACCCGGAAATGCTCCGCCACGGACCGTCGGCTGTCCTCCACGCTATCTGCGACCAGATTGTCGACGATTACCTGGCAGTTACCGAGAAGATCGAAATCGACATCGACGCCGCCGAGGGCTCGGTCTTTCACCGATCGATTCCGCCCGA
The DNA here is from genome assembly GCF_917627345.1 of Protofrankia sp. CiP3. NCBI lineage: Bacteria > Bacillati > Actinomycetota > Actinomycetes > Frankiales > Frankiaceae > Protofrankia > Protofrankia sp. CiP3. The sequence goes on from NZ_CAKJTM010000005.1 coordinate 91,438, forward strand.
TGCCAGTAAAGTTTACCAGCTCAAACGTGAGGTGCTTGAGCTCAAGCACGCTGTCACGCCACTCGCCGCTCCGCTGCGAGCGCTCACCGAACCGGACGTCGGCGGGATTGCCCCGCGCATCCAGGAATACTTCCGTGACGTGGCCGACCACCTCGAACAGGTCACCGAGCGAATAGCTCGATTCGACGAGCTGCTGTCGTCAATTATTCAGGCGACCCTGACGCAGGTGGCCATCGCACAAAACGAGGACATGCGCCGCATCAGCGCCTGGGTCGCCATCGCCGCGGTTCCGACAGCGGTTGCCGCCATTTACGGGATGAATTTCGAGCACATGCCCGAACTGCGGCAGCCGTGGGGATATCCCGCTGCTCTCTGCCTGATGGCGGCAATCTGCTTCACCCTGCACCGAGCCTTCAAACGGAATGGCTGGCTGTAGCCTTGTACCGCGGTACGCTCAGATATCAACTGACAGCATGATGGACGCTCGTGAATATTGCTGCCGGCTTTCGCGGCCGGTAGCAGAAGGCTGCGATCATTATTTTTGCGTGGCTGACGCCCCAAAACCGGCCGAACTCATGTTTCGTGGTGCCCCGTGTACAAAAATCGATCAGAGTGTTGAAAACACCACATACCAGGCAAATTATCCACCGAGATGGCCGCGCCGCGAAGCCCCCACCGGACGCGGTGGCCTCCGTTCGAACCAGCACAACCGGAACAACGCGGTGCCACAGGCCGGGCCCGGGCCATGGGAATTACCACGGCGCAGCCCCGCCGGCCCGGCTGGGATACCGCCCGTCAGGACTATACCGTGCCCAGCAGGACCGCACCGCAGCTTCGTTCGATAGCTATTTCATACTAGGAAGAACGACATATCACCCGACAGTGGGATTCACGGAGACCACGCTGTCGGCTACCGTAATCGCCTGTGTCAGGCCTTCGTGCGGGAGTTCACTGTCAACTGCCGTCCCAGCCGCAGGCTAGCGGCAGCGTACGGTTACAATCCGTTCTCAGTCGCAACGCGGGCGTGAGTGGCGATGACGAGGCCCTCCGCCGCATCCACACCATCACCTGTGACGTCGATCACGACATCCGCGACATCCACGACATCCGCGACGCGATCCGATGACCCAGCCGACATACCCGGTCCGTAGCGATCTTATCGCCGAGCTGGCGACAAGACTGGAGCAGCTCGATCAGATCCTTGGACGGCTGGAGGATGCCGAGCGGCAGGCCGCCGACGCCAGCGAGCGCCTGATGCGCACCCGGCGGTGGCAGGAGGAGACGGTCCGCGCGATCCAGGACGAGCGAGCGCAGATGCGCACCCATCAGCGGGCACTGGACGATCTCGCGGATCGCGCGCAGGCGGCCGTCGAGGCCCTGTCCGGCCAGTACCGCTCCCTGCCCCCAGAGATTCACGAACTCGCGGTCGAACTGCACGTCCTGCAGACCGCGGGCCTGCTCTCCCGCCGCGACACCCGCGCCCGGCGCCGCTGACACCGACCCGTCCCAGGCCGCGGGCATCCTCTCTCACAGCGGATTTCGGAGCGGGAAATCCCATGACGGCTGGCACAGTGCGTAATCTAGCGAGATTATTCATTAAGACAATTTTCGCTACTACATGTCAGCGATATATAGCTGTCGGCACTCAAGCACCCCCCCGTCGCCAGACCATCACCGCTATGGCGTAATGTCATCTTCCGCATCCTGTGGGTCATGGCATGGCAAGCCTCCGTCCAGGCGACCTGCCGCAGTGGCCAGCAGATCAAGATAGAGCGGCGAGTGATCGGCAAGGAGGATGGGAGGAACCGATATGGTCACTTCTGCGAGTACTCGCCGTAGTTGTGAGGGACTAGTATTTGCTGGCACCATCCTTTTGAACTAGTCTCGCGCCGACGTCACGACAACACCGGGCCGAACGCCGAATCCTGCCCACGGCCCCGGTGTCCCCTCCGAGTCGTCACCAGGGCAGGAGCGGGGGACCCATCCTCCACCGGCTGGCACCGAGCCACGGTGCCGACCTAGGGGTGAAGTGAGTCGTGTGCTGGTCGCACGGCCCACCGGGCAGCCCAGCCCGAACCCGACAGCTCACCTCGCAGGCGAACGGGAAGGATCACAGTCTTGTCTGCGCCCGATGTGCAGCTTGATCCGGCAACATGGCCATGTTCGTCGCCGACGGCGTCGCTGTCCTCGCTGCGACCTCAGGCCGAGACGCCTGGGCGTCCAGCCCGCGGCAGGCACCGTGCGCCCGCTCCGCCGTCGGCCCCCGGTCGCGTCCGGGCACGTGCCGCGGTCGCGGCGATGACAACCGGCACGGTTGCGGTGTCAGGCGTCGCGCTGGCCGGCTGCGCCCCGACCGACTCAGGGATGGACGAGACTTCGGTCAGTTCCCGGATCACCCTTGGCTCTCAGTTCGGAAGCCAGGCGTCACTCGCCGGTCTGCGCACGTCCGTTATCAACCCGGCCACCTCGGTTGGCCCGGGGTCCATCACCAGCCATGTGATCGATCAGGCTGACCTGCACCCCAAGTCGGGTGTCGCGCTCAGGGTTACTAATCCGGACGTGTCAGTACAGGCCGACCAGCCCATTGACATGGGCTTCTCCCTCGAGGACGGGACGACCCACGCGCCGTTGTCGAACCAGCTCATCAAAATTCAGGTAAAGCTGCCTGACGGCTGGGCAACATTCAAGCACCTGTATACCAACGAGCAGGGCTTTGCAAGCTACACTGCCAAGGTCCTCACCACCACACAGATCACTGCTATCTTCGACGGAACGGATGCCCTGCAGTCGGCTCGCTCCTCGAACGTTGGTACTATGACGGTGGTGCCCAGTTCGGTCCCAGCGCCTCCGGTGCAGGCCGCCAGCTCGGCCGCCGCTGCCGCACTTCGGGTATCCACCCCCGATACAGCGGATGCTACGATGCCAGTCGGCTCGCTCGGTGAAAGAGCCGTCTATCTGGCCGCGCAGCAAGCCGGCAAGCCTTATGTGTATGGTGCGGAGGGCCCCTACTCCTTCGACTGTTCCGGCCTGGTTCAGTATGTTTTCAAACAGCTCGGCCGCAGTCTCCCCCGCACCGCGGAAGAACAGTACGAAGCCACGGTCCATGTGTCGCAGTACAATAAGCAGGTCGGCGACCTCATCTTCTTTGGTACGCCGGGAAACATCTACCACATCGGCATCTATGCCGGCGGTGGCAAGATGTGGGCGGCACCAAAGTCCGGTGAAGTCGTTTCGCTCAGGGATATCTACACCACGTCATACTCAGTCGGCCGGGTCAGTTAGCGGCCAGCGGCCTCGCTCATTGACTCTTTCATCTCACTGATATGACTGACGCAGGCAGCCTCTGAAAAACATATAGCGGGTTCCGCGTATCCTCCCCCTCCGGTTACGCGTGAACCTCACCGCCAGGTCGGTGTTGTCGATATAAACACCGATCTGGCGGCCCCAAACCACAACTGGATGTCTCCAAAGACTTCCGCTGGTCGGATCGAGCCAACCCCCCCGGCTCGCAACGCCCGGCGGAACGCGGGCTTCCCCGGCCTTTCGCACTGAACCCCCCCCACAGTGCGCTTGGCCGGCGGAGGTCCTGGGCTCCCGCTGGTCGGCCGTGCCACCCCCCCCCGGCCAAGCCGGCCGGCGGGAGCCTTCTCAACGACAGCCGACGAGGCAGGTCGAGGATTGATCCGCAAATTGCTGGGATCTCCAGCTCGCTCCAGACCGAGGGCCACGCGAAAACACCATCATCGCGTGGCCCTCGGCGACCACTTAGCCCTTGATGTCCTTTGAGAATTTCCACAGCTCGCTGGTCGTGGCTTCGTTCCATTTCCGCCCTGGCGCAAGAGTCACTGGCTTGACATGGACCCGTGCAGGACACGCGGGCGGCCCGACCGTGTTCACCGTCCCGACCGCCGTAAACAGTGGTTGCTGGGCGGGGTCGAGCGGGCCGCAGGCCACCGTGAGCGCGAGGCGACCGCCCTCTCCCGCACCCCAGATGTAGATCCGGGACATATCGATGTTCGATCGCTCCTTGGCGACGTAACGGACCACGTCCCACAGATACCGCGCGTCCTTACCGTCGGTCTGCCAGTTACTGGCCACCGCCTCCGGATACACCAGGGCGAACTTCTGTTGATCAGCAAGCGCGGACGCCTTGCTGTCCTTCTCGATCGTCTTCGCGTCACTCTCGTCGTCATGCAGGACGAGGAGCAGCGGCACCGGCTTCTCGGGCTTGGCCTCGGCGTGGACCGCAAGCTCCCGTCCCGCGGACTCGTAGCCCGCCGGAATCTCGGCACGCTCGGTCTTCACCTTGGGTGAGTGATGCCCGTAGGCGAGGGCAACGACGACCACGCAAGCGGCCACCAGCACCCGTCGACGGTTCTTGCTCCACAGCTCTTTCCCGGCTTTGAGCGGATTCGACGCCACCAGACAACCGAACCACACCGAGAGCCGTTGATTCGGCAGATTCGACACGTGGCGCGGACGAGTCGGGCACCACAGCCGTGCTCTGGCACACACCTGTGCGGGTTGACGCCAACGGCGACCAGCCGGGCGGACGCGGCCAGGCGCCAGCGGCCGCTCCACGGATCCGCCGCGGCGGCCCCAGGACACCCGCTTCGCGCCGATGGTGTATCCACAAGAATCTGTAGAGATCCGAGACGCCGCGGACGGATGACATGGCGTAGGGATGAGGCCGAGGTGGACAATGAACAAGCACTCGATCATCGGGCGCTGGAGAAGATCGAGCATGAGCTGGCCGTGCTCGGCCGCCGGGCCGAACGGTTCCGCATGGCCATCGCGGACGACTCCGGCCCGCCTCTCGACCGTTCCGCCTATCTGCTTCTCAGCTATCTGTATGACCACGGCTCGGTACGGTTGACCACCCTCGGCGCGGTGTTCGCCCTCGACATCTCGACGGTGAGCCGCCAAGTCGCCGCGCTGGCCACCGAGGGGCTGGTGGAACGCGCCACCGATCCCACCGATCGCCGGGCCAGCCTGGTGACCCTGAGCGCACGCGGACGCGATCGCTACGTCGTCACCCGGGCAGCGCGGGTAACGAGCATCAGCGGCTTGGTGAGCGGCTGGGAAAAGGACGAACGCGACAGTTTCGGAACGCTTCTCGGTCGTCTCAACGCGGCGATTGCCGAACGCGACAGAGCACAGATGCCGCCACGGAGTCAGGACGCGACATCGAGAGCGCGCAGCCGCGCCTGACGCAGTAGCTGTATCTCAGCCGGCTCAGCCAGCGCCGGCAGCGGGCCGTGCACCCAGGACAGCAACAGATCGGCCAGTGCGGGGTTCTGCGCGAGGACCGGGCCGTGCAGATAGGTACCAATCACGTGGTGATCCACGATGCCGTCGGTCTGGTCTATGGTGCCGTTACCGACGCCCTTGCGTACCACGCCCAACGGCCTGCCCCGACCGCCAGCCAATCGTCGAGTGCGCCCGGCGTGGTTCTCGTAACCGAGCAGCACCGGAAGACCAAGGTCGGATGTTGGTTCCACGACGATGTCACCGACCACGCGGGGCGGCGCCGGCTGGTCAGCCGGGTCGAACGACCGGCGCGTCTCCACATCCACCAGGCCGAGCCCGTCATGCACCCCGTCGCCAGCGGGAAAGGATGCGCCGATCACCTGATAGCCAGCACACACCGCGAGGACGACAGCACCTTCGTTGACCGCTCGCAGCAGCGACGTGCTTCTGCGCAGGCCGTCAGCAGCCAGCACCTGCGGTGCGTCCTCACCCCCGCCCAGCAGGTAGATGTCGCAGCCGCCGGGCACCACCTCACCGGCCGGCACATCGATCACCTCAGCCGCCAGCCCCCGCCAACGCAGCCGCTGTGCCAACACGACCGCGTTGCCGCCGTCACCATAGGTTCCGAGCAGCTCCGGATAGATCAGAGCGATGCGGGTCGCCGAGTCGGAGATCATACCGCCATCCTGGTCATCTGGTTGTCCCCACCGGGGCGACCCGCCCCAGGATGTCACGGAAGGCGGTGTAGTTGGCGACCACGTCCACGGTCTTGTCAAAGACCGTCGCCGCCGCGCTCTCGGCGTCGGGGTGCACCGTGTGCGGAACCTCCGCATAGGCCAGCCGGACGCTCATGTCCTCCTTACGCTCGCCGGTCACCAGCACGTCGCGGCCCGCGAGCCGCTCGAACGGGACATCCCAGATCCAGGAAGGATCACGGCCGTCAGCGGTCTGGGAGTTGAAATCTATGATCACTGGGCGCGCGGGCGCCGTGTTGAGCAGCTCCATCATCTCCACCCAGCCGGCCGGGTTCTTGGCCAGCAGGAGCCGCCCGCGTACACCACTCTCACCGAGCTCGACCTCCTGATAGCGACCTTGAACGTCATCGAGACCGGTCATCGCGGCAAGCGCGTCCGCGACCTCGACCCCGAAGAGCTTCGCGGCGGCGGCGGCCATCGCCGCGTTGCCGAGGTTCACCCGCCCCGGCAGGTCGATGGAGGCCATGATGTGACGACCGAACCACAGCAGTTCGCCAGGCCCGGTGACGGCGACGATCGGCTCCGGGCGGGCCAGCCCGCAGTCGCACCACCACCCCGAAGAGTTGCGATGCAGCAGCCGAGCACACTGCGGACACACCATCGCATCCGCTGTCCAGTTCTGCCCGACCGACACCCAGATCTGGTTCGACCACCCGGACGCGGCCCAGGCGACCAGCGGGTCGTCGACGTTGGCGACCACTGTCGCGGCGGGCAGATCCGCCCCGAGCTCACGCCAGAGGCTCGCGATCCGCCGGGTCTCGTTCGACCGGTCGAGCTGGTCACGGCTGATGTTGAGCAGCACAACCGCCCGAGGAAGGATCTGCCTGGCGACCTTGGGCAACCAGATTTCGTCCACCTCAAGCACGGCGGCCGCGTCGAAGGGCGGACGGGACAACGCGGCGAGCACCCCCGGCGCCATATTCGCGCCGCCGCTGTTGCTCTTCACCGGGCCGAGGGTGCCCAGCGCGCGGGCCAGCAGCCGAGTGGTCGTGGTCTTGCCGTTGGTCCCGCTGACGCAGACCGCCATCCGGCCAGCCGCGACCTCGGCGAGGATCCGCGGGGATACCTGTAGGGCGAGCTTACCGCCGATCATCTCGCCTGATCCACGTCCCAGCCGGCGGGAGGCTGAGGACGCGAGTTTCTCCACCGCGAGCGCGGCGCGGGTCCGGGTGGAGAAGCGGCGTGGGGGTGGTGTGGTCATCGCCTCATCAGCGTGCCATGACTCGCCTCGCCTGTTACAGAGACCCCGCACATCTCCACAGGAGCCAGGCCCAGGCAGGCGCCGACGACGGTGAAGACGGTGAAGACGGGAAATCGTCAGATCCGGACATGGTGCTCGCGGAGCCAGGCCAACGGATCCACCGGGCGGTCCCCGACATGCACCTCGAAATGCAGGTGGGGGCCGGTGGAATGACCTTCGTTTCCCACCAGGGCGATCTGCTGACCAGCCGCGACGGTTCCTCCCCGGATCATGAAGACCCGCATGTGCCCGTAAACCGTCTCGACACCGTCCCCGTGCTGCAGCACAATCTCGTTCCCAAAGCCGGAGGCGGGCCCGGCGTAGAGTACATAACCGGCGGCTGCGGCCATGATGGGAGTGCCGAGTGGCGCGGCGATGTCAAGCCCGAGGTGACGCTCGGAGCCGGTGGTGGGGTTGAAACCGCGGGAGATCGTCCCGATCACCGGTGGCACCCAGCCCGACTCCACCGTATCGGCCGCGGCTGGTGGCTGCGGCGATCGCGGTGCCGCTCCGGGCGCGGGCGGATCATCCTGTGGCGGCGTTCCAGGCGCGGACCAGCTCGAAGCCGAGGGAGCTGAGGGAGCCACCGCGGGTGGCGGCAGAACAGTCCGCAGCGACATGACCCGCAGGCCCTGGACAGCTTGGCGGGCTGTGGCGGCAAGCAGCACCGGGTCCGGCGTCCCGGGGACGACGAGCGCCACCGCGCTGTCGGCGACCAGGCCGAGCGCGGCGGACCGGGATCGGTCCACCACCACCCCGACACCTGGCAGACGGATTGTTGCTAACGCACCGATCCGTAAACCAACCGGCCGGTCATGGCCGACATCGACCTGCCCGCCCAACCGCACGTCCAGCGCCGCCGCAACACTGTGCGCAACCGCGATCTCCCCATCCGCGATTCGCTGCCACAGCGCGGTGACCTCGGCAGTGCCCGCGGGAGCGACGGTACGCAGCAGGTTTGGATCAGCCCCGATCGCGCCTGTACGGCCACTTCCCACACTCACCTCGGCAAAATCGGCGACAACCGCCTCGGATGCGCCCACGGCCCGGCCGAGTCGATCGATCTCAGTCCGGGTAAGACTGCGATCAGTGGTGACGAACAGGTACGGATCGGCGCGGTGAGTCAGCGGGCCCACCGAAGCTCGGGGACCCACGAGCGCGCCGAACGCAGCCGCGACGGGCGGATGGGCGCCAGCCCGCGTCCTCAGGCTGACACTTCCCGCGCCGAGTACGCTCACGCTCACCACTGTGCCCGCCAGTAACAGCGCAGCCGCCGCGCCCGCAACCAGCGGCGGCACACCGGCCGAGCCGCGCGAACCGCGGTGGGTGCCAGCATCGGCCGCCGGAACAGCCGCCCGGACACCCGGCTGGGTCCACACCCAACGTCACCCCCGTAGTAATCTTCCAGGCCGTCGGCCGCACGAAAACAGCGCGACAGCACGATTGCGCCGTCCTTGGTGCGTTGCGTCTGCCAGTAGGCTGATCAGGTACAAGTGTGCTGCAAGGTGTGATATGACGTGCCCGATATGGGCGTCCGATGGGCGAAAGCAAGGTGACCGTCGTCCGACCGGGGCATGCCCCAGCCCGCGCGGCGGCGGACAGCGGCGGCGGACAGCCGCTCACCGGCTCCGGTGACCGCTCGGGCGGCTCCGCGGGCTGGGCGGCCACCGTGGTCGCCACAACGCCGAGCGGAGGCACGGAGCCGGGTGCTGAAGTTGGGTATGGACGCGATAGAAGGACGTGGGGGAGTTCGGTGACGCAGAGAGCCAGTGCCATCGGCCGCGAGCGCGGACGCTGGAGCGCACACGAGATCAGTCTTGACGACGCGGAAGACCTTGACGGGCTCGCGGATTTCATGCATGACATCTCCGCCGAACTCGTCATCGCCTTCATCGAGGAGGATGACGAGTACCTGGGCATTGTCCGGATCGACGGTGACACCAGTGATCCCAGGGTGTTCCTGTCCGACCATCGGGTGCTGTTCACCTCGGCGCTGGCCGATCGGCTGTTCGCGGGTGCGCTGCCGCCGGCGGGCAGTACCAACATCGACGACGAGTCCGACGACCTGCTCGCGGGCGCGACACCAGCAGGCGACATCGACTTGCTTGCGGACGTCGGCACGGATGCGGACGCCCTCCTCGAACTGATTACGGAAAAGGGGCTGCTACCCGCCGACGTCATATTCGCGATCAGTGAACGCGCTGGCTGCGCGGACATTCTGGACGAAATCGGGAACTGAGGTGGCGGCCGGACACGGCGGCGCGGCCCGGTTCGCCGACCTGATGGGTGCCGCGCTGGAAGAGGCCAGACGAGCTCTGCCCACCGGGGACGTTCCGGTGGGTGCCGTCGTGTCCGCCGCGGACGGAACCATCATCGGCCGGGGCTGTAACGCCCGGGAAGCCGACCAGGATCCGACCGCTCACGCGGAGGTGGTCGCGTTGCGCGCCGCGGCGGCGGCAGTCGGCTCATGGCGGCTGTCGGCCGCAACCCTGGTTGTCACCCTGGAACCATGCACGATGTGCGCGGGCGCGCTGGTCCTCGCCCGGGTCGGCCGGCTGGTCTACGGAGCGTATGATCCCAAGGCCGGAGCAGCCGGATCAGTGTGGGATGCCGTCCGCGACCCGCGCCTCAACCATCGCCCCGAGGTGATCACAGGCGTGCGGGAAGAGGAATGCGCACGTCTGCTCACGGACTTTTTCGCCGCCCGCCGGCTCCCGCGCCGGACATCCGATTCATGATTGACTAACAGCACCCGACCACTAAACGCGACCGGCTCACGCCGCCGCGCGCCCGCCGACAGGCAATCGCCAGCATGCCCGCCGCGTCCAGTAAGCTAGCCAGTGGTGGAGTCGCCTAGTGGCCGAGGGCGCACGCCTCGAAAGCGTGTGAGGGGGCAACCCCTCCGTGGGTTCAAATCCCACCTCCACCGCCCCTCTACCAGGCCAGTCGCACCGGCGGCCCACAGCTGAATCTGTCCGTGGATCATCCGGTCCCATTCGGTCTGTCGGTGGGCGCCGGACCATCCCGCGGGAAGATCCTTCGACTGGCTCCCCCGTGCCCATTGACGACGAACAGAATGACGGGCAACCGCCAGTGTTCACTCTCGTGTGTTTGGCGCGGGCTGATTCGGGGTGTCGAGCCAGAACGACTGGCCATTGGGCGTGACGCTGATCCCGATCCGGGTATGGCCTGGCTGGCCGGCATCGAGCCACCAGCGGTAAGCGGTCTCCAACTCGTCCCACAGCCGCCGCGGCCCGTGCTGGATGACCTCATGATCGAATCCGCCACAGTCAAGGGCGATCGAGGCCCAGGAGCCCGACGGCGCGTGCGAAAGCCGGAACGTTTCGACACCGTCGTTCTGGACACGGCGGCAATGGACCCACCTCGGACACAGCAGGCCGAGAACGAAGCCCGCCTCGTACTGCTCGAAGGGCTCACGAGGGAAGATCGTCGTCGAGCCGACCTGGAGACCGCTCGTGTCTTTCCACCAGATCGCCGGGTCGTCACGTTGCTCCCGCAGGCGCATGAAGGACGCCGCGCCGTGGAAGCGGCCATGCGCGGTCCCATCACTGCCGACGACCAGCCGCGCGAACGCCTGGCGGTCAAAACTACCGGCGACCGGCAGCACGATCACGCCGCCAGGCCGGGACTGCGCCACCCATGCGTAAGGCACCGTCACAGCGCTCACGGTCGCGATGACGCGGTCGTAAGGCGCGTTGCCGGGGTGACCGAGGGCGCCGTCGCCGGTGACGACGGTGACTGCCCGGCCAGCACGCGCCAAGGCTCGCCGCCCGTGCTCGGCGATGGCCGGGTCGACCTCAATCGTCGTAACGCGCCCCGGCGCAACCCGGTCGTCGAGCAGGGCCGCATTGTAGCCAGTGCCAGCACCGATCTCCAGAACGTCCATGCCGGCCCCGACATCGAGCAACCCGAGCATCCGCTCCGTCACCCGCGGCGCGCTGCTGGAACTCGTCGGGAACACACCCTTGTCGACGCCGAACCGGCCCGTGCCGTCGTCAGCCTGCGTAACAACCGAGTCGTCACCGTCGACCAGAGTCTGCCACCGATCCGGGTCATCACGACGATCCAGCGGACGCATCCAGCTCTCGCCGTCACGGACCCAGATCACATCAGGGATGAAGTCGGCCCGCCTCACGCCTTTCCTGATCCCTTGCACGTCCCGCACGTGACTTTCTGAACCTGCTCGCCGTCCGCCGTGCCGTCGCCGTCGGTTGTGACCACGACTGTTCCCTTGCCATCGCAGGCCGGGCAGTCCGGTGGCGGCTGCGCGTGCTTGCCCATCTGGCCCCCGTTCGCAACTGCCCCGTGCACCGTGTACAGCGCGGATGTCCGCGCTGTACACGGTAGTCGATCTGTACAACCTCCGTCACGAGATCGCTGACGGGCAAGGGGGAGTTAAGAGCGCCCGGCAATAGGGGACGCGGCGTCGCGGGGCTGGGGCACGCACCTCGCCGCGTTGTCGTCGCTCCCCACCCAACACCTCCGGTGACTCCCTCCGCAGCCTCGCGACGCACGCGCCCCAACCCCGCTCCCTGATCCGTGCCCGACACGTCGTGTGGTCTGTTTGTGCAGGTCGACCGGTTGCGCTGTGCGTGCACGTACCCTGACTACTAGGCACGCGCGGGGAGGGGTGCGAAGTGGTGGACGATCCGGGCGTTCGTCTGCGGGCTCTCCGGCTGCGGCGTGGCTTCTCCCAGGAGAGGCTGGCTGACGAGGCTGGGTTGAGCGTGTCGACGGTGCGGAAGATCGAGCAGGGTGGAAGCGCGCGGATCGAAACGCTGCGCACACTGGCCGGTGCGTTGGATACGGAGACGTCGTCGCTGTTCGGGGCACGTTCGCCTGAGCCGGTGACTGATGCGATGGAAGACGAGAAGCTGAACCTGCTGCCGCTGCGCCAGGTCCTCACGCCTGCTGTTGGCTTGATCGGCGTTTCGCGGCCGCCTGCTGGCAGGTCGGTGCGGGAATCACAGTCCCAGCTTCGAGACGCGCTGTCGAACGCGGTCCGCGTCTACCAGACTGACGACTTCGGCACGGTGGCTGCGATGTTGCCGGTGATGATCGAGGAAAGTCGCGGGCTTGTCGACGGTGCGGAGAACGATGGTGACCGGCGGGAGACGGCGCGGCTGCGGGCGGAGATTTTCCAGGTCGCGGGTTGGTTTCTGACCCAGGTACGTCAATACGATCTTGCCTATGCGGCAATTCGCGATGCGATGCGAGATGCGCTTGATTCCGAGGATCCGCTGACGGCTGCGGTGGGTGCCATCTCACAGTCATGGCTGTTTATACGTCAGGGGCGGTTCGATGATGCGGAGCGGCTTGCCCGGGAGACAGCATCGCAGGTTGAGCCGCGCCTGTCGATGGCGAGTGATGCAGAGCTGTCGGCGTGGGGATGGTTGTTGCTGCGTGGCTCGGCGGCGGCGGTGCGGAATAACCGGGTTGATGCTTCGGATGACTTCTTGTCGCTTGCCGAGGTCGCCGCGTCCAGGATCACGGGATCTGAGGCCACTGGACGATACCACCAGTATCTGACGACGTTCGGTCCGAATGTTGTGCGGATGAAGCGGGCTGAGGCTCTGATGATCGTTGATGATCCGCGTGGGGTGCTGCGTATCGCGGAGGACGTTGGCGGCATCGGTGGGAAGCTGCGGCGGTCGGACAACTACAGCCGTCATCTGCTTGACGTGGCGGCTGCGCATGCGGCGCTTCGGGACTTCGGGGATGCGGTCGACGTGCTGACGCTGCTGCTTCGCAGCGCGCCGGAGTGGCTGCGACATCAGCGCAAGGGCAAGGACATTCTGAGCACGGTTCTGCACTCGCGGAAGCGGAAGCTGAGCTCGGAGCTACGCGAGCTTGCCGACTTCATGCAGGTGCAATAGATCGTTTAGCTACCATATGGCGTGGTAGTTGCGCGTAGCGTATCGAGCAGACTACCACGCTACACGACTCGTCCCGATTACCGCTTGGCATTAGGTTCTTCGCATGGTCTCCGGGGCTGGTTGAGATGCGGAGTGGGTATAGCGGTGCGGCTGGCGGACTGGCCGGATGGTCCTCGCTGCTGGTTCCGTTTGTTGAATGGCGCGCCTTCTGTGAAGCCGTCCGAACGGAAAACCTCAGTGTTGTCCCCTCGGTTCTCGGTCATGACGGTGACGTATGAGCGTTCAGCGGGAATTCGACGATCTGACTGATTCGGGGAGTGCCGATGAGCAGAAGTGACGGTCCTGGCGAGGGCTACGACGGCAGGGACGGTTTCGGCGACGAGGACGGCTACGACGATGGCGATGGCGATGCTTGGGTGCGGGATGACGAGAACGGGTATCAATCCGGCGTTGGCGCGGCTGGTGAACACCCGAAAAGTGATCACTCCGGCGGGGGTGTGGGCGCTGGTGGTGCCCGGAGTACGAGTGGTAGCGCCGTTCGTCGGCGTCGGCGATGTGGAGCGGTATGCGGGGGATCTGGGGCTGCCATCGGGCGGGTATGCGGCGTTGCCGTTCGTGCGGCTGGGCCGGATCTCGATCCGGTGATCCCGGTGCAGCGGTCGGGGGCGGGCTCATGACGGTGGTCGTGGCGGCGGGTACGGCGGGCTGGGAGCTCGCCGTGGGGGATCTGCCGGAGCTGCGGGTGGGCTATCAGGACGGTCTGATCATCGGTCTGCTACCCGAACCGCTCGGCCCCGATTCGGACGGTCAGCAGATGATGGCGTCCGACATGGTGGATGTCGCGCCGGATGTGATGGTCGGGGCCGGTATTGGCGTCGTGCAGCTGTCGACGGTGGGCTTGGTGATGCTGCATCGGCGGTTCACGCCACTGGTGCAGTCCCGGGTGGCGTGGGCGGTGGGCATCCGATTGCGGCGGCAACGCCTGCTGGCGGGTGCGGATCCTCGGGTGGTGATGACGGGGGCACGCCCGACAGCGGATCTGGTACCGGCCGGGGTGAGCTTCTCCGGCCATCCGGTGCGGCTACGTGAGGACGACGCGGTGTCGGTGGTGGAGGTGTGGGAGGTGCTGTTCCCGGCCTGAATCGTCGCGGGGAATCCTCCCCGGCCTGACCGTATCCGCTCCGCGGAGCTGAGACGCGCGTACTCTGCCGAAAACCGGGCGACGGGGTCAAAGATCGGCATGCGGACGATGCGCTTCGTCGAAGCGACCGTGTGCGTTATCTCATCGGATCATGTCGAGATCAGTCCCGGACTTGATCGAGATCCGTCGGCGCGGTGGCCGACAACTCCCGTCAATCAACAGTAGTTGAAAGACTCCACTCGGTTACAAATCCCCAATTTGGGTCTGTGTCGGCTTTTCATACTTGTTGTCCAGCCCGGAGAGCCATCCCAGCCCCGAGACAGCCCCCACCAACGACCCAGCACCCCCGGCTCGGGGCTCTCCCCCGCTTCGGTTCTCCTGCTCGATGCGCTCGGGCGCAGCCGGTCAGGCCATGGTCTCCAGGATGGCGGCGATGTCCGCCGGCTCGGTGCACGGATTGATGATCGCGAAACGGGTCACCGTCTCCCCCTCGTGGACGGTCGGGGTGACCAACGCGAAGCCTGACTGCAGCAGCTTTTCCGTCCACTCGTAGTATGTCTGCGGCGGCCAGTTCAGACGCCGCAGAACAACCACGGAGAGCTGGGGCTCACGCACGAGCTCCACGTAGGGCAACGCCCGGATCTGCTCTGCCGCGGCACGGGCGGTGGCCAACGACTTCTCGACAGCGGCACTGTACGCACGGGTACCGTGCACGGCGAGCGAGAACCAGAAGGGCAGCCCGCGCGCCCGCCGGGACAGGCCGATCGCGTAGTCCGCCGGGTTCCAGGCGTCTGGAGACTCCAGGACCTTGAGGTAACCCGCCTTCTGCGCATGTGCCGCGCGGGCCAGCGCTGGTTCTCGGTAAATCAGCGCGCAGGCGTCGAACGGCGCGAACAACCATTTATGCGGGTCGACGATGAAAGAATCCGCCGCCGCCACGCCGGCAAAAAGATGACGGACTGATTCCGCAGCCAACGCGGCCAGCCCGTAGGCACCGTCCACATGTACCCAGATACCACGTTCACGGGCTACTTCGACAATACCTCGAATATCGTCGACAATACCGAACTGCGTGGTACCGGCTGTTGCCACGACCGCGAAGACCGTGTCCGATACAGCGGTACCGGCAAGGTCCAACGCCTTTGCCAGGGCAGCGCCGGTGAACCGTCCGTCGGGGTCCGTCGGGACAACCAGGACGTCGACGCCCATAATCCGGGCGGCGGTCTCGATCGAGGAATGTGCCTCGGAACCGCAGACGACGCGCCAAGCTATGGGCCCGGTGTTGGAACCTGCCGCCCGGTGCCTGGCCTGCTGCGCCGCGTGTCTGGCCGTGACCAGCGCGGAAAGGTTACCAACCGTCCCCCCCTGGACGAAGACACCGCCCGCCTGGAGCGGGAAACCGGCCAGCTCGGCCAGCCAGCGTAGTGCCTGGTTTTCCGCGTAGACGGCGCCGGCGCCCTCCAGCCAACTGCCCGCGTATACCGAGGAGGCTCCGACAACAAGATCGAACAGGACTGCGGCCTTGGTGGGAGCCGCCGGGATGAACGAGAGGTTGCGTGGATGATCGACCGAAATGCAGGCCCTGGACAAGAGCTTGTCGAAAAGGCCGAGCACCGCGACGCCGCCCATACCGTCGGGAGTTATGGTCTCGCCCACCGTGGCGGCGAGGTCCGCATGTGACCGGGAGCCGTCCAGCGGGACCGGATGCATACGCAGGCGCTCCCGCGCATAGTCAACAATGGCCTGAGTCAGATTCTCGCTATCCCTGTCATAACGATGCACGGAACAGAGTATAGCCAGCCACATCTGACAATAGAGGCCGAATATCACGGTGAAAATATGTGCATTTCATGTGCATTGATGCACAGCCGGAAACATGTAAAAAATAATACGGAACGAGAAGGTCCGGCGACAGGAGCACCGATCAAGGAGCGTGGCTGGGGCGCGTGCATCGCAAGGCGGCGGAGGGAGCCACCGGAGGTGATGGATCGTTCCCTCCGTCACCCGCGATCCATCCACCCAGGACGCCGCTCCTCGGCCGAGCGCTCTTACCGCCGGAGCCCCCAGCTGCCGCATTCCAGGTGTGCGGCGCGCGGCGATCGTCACGGACGCGAACCGATCCGAGCCCCCGGAACGGGGCATCCGAGCCCGTGGAACGGGGCGTGACACCCAGACGGATCATGAGGGATCAACAAAAAGTTGACCATCGACCAACTGGCCGTCAGTCAGTTGGTCGACAGCACGACCGCAGCCTTCTCAACGGGACCGGCCGAACAGCCCGGATCGGTGGCAGGCCACCGCCTGCCCTTTGACGGGTATCGGAGTGCCGATGACGGGTATCGGAGCGCCGACCGTGGGCCATGATCGCCCGCGGTCAGAGGCAGATGCTCGCTGGGTCGCCCCAGGCGCGCGAGGAGCCGCGATCGCACGCCCCGCGGCCTGCTGCTCGGCTCAGACGTCCTGCTTGCCCCGCCTGCGGAAGAGGAAACCGCCGCCAGCGATAGCGGCCAACAGGGCGATCAGCGCGAAACGCTTCATTGCGTACCTCCACGATGCGGACAAAAGGCGTTACAGAACATTCCAACACCGGCATCGCCCCTGGCGCATCGGCCATGGGACACACCAGCAATATCATCTTGAACAACGGACCGAACCCATGCGGATCGGTGGCGGACCAAGCCTGAGCATGCCATGCCCACCGCCGACAGGAGAGCAGGCAGCCCCGGATGCCGACCATCATACGGAGGCCGTTTCCCAGCCGCCGGGCAGCCCAACCGTGACGAT
Source organism: Protofrankia sp. CiP3 (assembly GCF_917627345.1). Taxonomy (NCBI): domain Bacteria; kingdom Bacillati; phylum Actinomycetota; class Actinomycetes; order Frankiales; family Frankiaceae; genus Protofrankia; species Protofrankia sp. CiP3. Next base: position 108,505 of record NZ_CAKJTM010000005.1, read on the forward strand.
CTCAAAGAAGATCACGAATAGATATGGTCTGATCCCGGCCGGGGCCGACCCCAACCGCTGACACCGGCGCTCCGGCCAGCTCCTCAACAGCCTTCACGTAGTCGCGAGCGGCCCGCGGCAGCTGGTCGAAGGAGGTGGCTCCCGCAATGTTCTCACCCCAGCCCGGCAGCTCATCGTAAATAGGCCTGGCGTGGTGAAACTCGGTCTGCGTCATGGGCATGTCGTCGTGACGTACACCATGAACATCATATCCGACACAGATCGGAACTCGATCAAATCCAGACAAAACATCCAATTTGGTGAGAAAAATATCAGTCAGTCCGTTCACCCGTACGGCGTAGCGGGCGATGACAGCGTCGAACCACCCGGTACGCCGCGCTCGACCGGTGGTCACACCAAACTCGCCGCCCACGGCACGGAGCTCATCGCCGACCTTGTCTGTGAGCTCTGTCGGAAACGGGCCAGAGCCGACCCGGGTCGTGTATGCCTTGCAGATACCGATCACCCGCGTGATCCGAGTCGGACCGATGCCCGAACCGGTCGCGGCCCCGCCCGCCGTCGGGTTCGACGAGGTGACAAACGGATAGGTTCCATGATCAACATCTAGCAGCGTACCCTGCGAGCCCTCCAGCAGAACAACTTTACCATCGCGTAATGCCCGATCGAGGACAAGCCCGGTATCGACGATATGCGGCCCGAGCTGGCGAGCGTATCCGGCGTACTCCTCGACGATCGCATCCGCGTCGAGAGCCCGCCGATTATAGATCTTGGTCAGTATCTGGTTCTTCTCCCGCAGCGCCAGCTCCAGCTTGGCCCGGAAGATCCCGGGATCGAGCAGATCCTGGACGCGAATCCCGGTCCGGGCGATCTTGTCACCGTAAGTCGGACCTATCCCGCGACCCGTGGTCCCGATCCGGGCCTTGCCAAGGTAACGCTCTGTAACTTTATCGAGCGCACGATGATGCGGCATGATCAAATGAGCGTCCGCGCTGATCAGCAGGCGGGATACATCGATGCCACGGGCGGTCAGCCCGTCCATCTCCTGGAGCAGGACTCCAGGATCGATCACAACACCGTTACCGATCACGGGCACACAGTCTGTCCGTAGCACACCGCTCGGAATCAGATGCAAAGCGTAGCTTTCCTCGCCGATGACAACCGTGTGTCCGGCGTTGTTACCACCCTGGTAACGGACGACGAAGTCAACCGCCCCACCAAGGAGGTCAGTCGCTTTTCCCTTGCCTTCATCGCCCCACTGGGCGCCGATGAGCACGAGCGCGGGCACCGAGCGAGGTTACCTGGCCCGCCGGCCATGGAGTGCGGAAGGCCAGCGCACCCTGATATTGATCTAGGCAGACAAGGGAGAAGCCGCGCCTTCTCCAGAGCTTCGCACGCTCCATGGCACGCCAATCAGTCAGAAAAAGAATCATGGTTCTTTCCACTTCCGGCAACCCGGGAAGATCCATAAGAGACTCAAAAAGATCATCGTGCAGGGCGCCCCAGGGCACCCGAGGTGCGCGGGGGGGCACACTTGATCGTCTAAAAGAAAGTCCTACTTGCATTACCAAGAGTTACTGTGGAGGCTGTTCTGGTAACAGGAGTAGTCGATCGGGACGGGGGTGTCACGGTGGCCGCTGTCACCGCCCGGTCCGTGCCTGCCGAAGGCTCCGGCCAGAGCACCGGCACGGCGGACGACCTGGCATCGGAGAGCGCTTCCGCCAACCGACGGCGACACGAACAAACGATCAGCAGGGAGTCGTCGGCCCATTCGCCGCATCCGTCCAACAGATCCCTATCAGCACAGCCGGTCCAGCCGCCAACGCCGGCCGGGGACCCACCTGGGAGAGGCCTGACCACACTGAATCTACCCAATACCCCCCTGCCACCAGCGCTGCGGCAACCCGACGGAGACGGCTCACCGGACAGCTCGCCACCTGTCGCGGCCGCGTCAGCCGACCCCCGGCCCGACAGCCTGGTCGGTCCGCTCACGGTTCACTGGACACCGGCGCTGCGCACCAATCTCGTTCGCCAGTCGCAGGCAGCGAGCCCGGTTATCGGTATACGGGCCTGGCCAGTCGGCTTCTCGCCCATCGGCGACCTGCTTCCCGCCACCCTGCCCGAGGTACTCAACCGCGGCAGCCATGCGGTGCGCAGCGCCAAGCAGGTCGAGGAGCAGCGCAAGGAACGCGCGGACGCCATCGCCAACTACGCGGTCGCGCAGATTGCCGAGTTCCTCGCCATCTGCGCGGCCGAGGAGCTTGCCCCGACCTTCGCGATCCGAGTGATCGCGGACCAGGAACCGGATCCACCCGCCGACGGGACGCCTCGACGCGGGCGGCGCGCCCAGCACCGAGCCTGGCCGATACTCCACTGGCGCAATCAGAGTTTCCCGTATACCGGCCGATCCCTGCACCTGTTCGTGGACTCCGCCGGGCGGACCTTCGAAAGCCGCGAGGACCCCGGGCCACGGGCTGTCCTCGGTCGCGAGGTCCGGGTGTGGCCGGTGGACGTCCACACGGTCATCGGGGCCATGGCGGAAGTCGACGCCCGGCGCTGCGCGCACCAGCTCGTCTACGCCATGGCGCACCTGCTCTGGAATGCCGGCATCAGCCTGTAACCGCCAGCTCCGCAACCGCCAGCTCCGTCCGCAAGTCCGGATGACGTGGTCGGCACGGGCGCTACCCTGTACCGCGTGCCCTTCCCCACCGACCGCGGCGCCCGCGACGCGGGCGCCGTGACCGGAGACGAGTCCGGGCGCTGCGCGCTGGCAGCCCGCCGCCGGCAAACCGGGCCGGCACGGGTGGCGAGGTGAAGATCCTCGTCGTCGGTTCGGGCGGCCGGGAACACGCGCTGTGCCGAGCGCTGGCGCGTGACCCGGCGGTGGGCTCGTTGGTCTGCGCCCCCGGTAACGCCGGCACCGCCGAGCTGGCACAACCGCATCCGCTCGATGTCACGGACCCGGGCGCAGTAGCCGACCTGGCCGAAGCCGTCCAGGCGGAGCTGACCATCATCGGCCCGGAGATCCCCCTGGTTGCCGGCGCGGCCGACAAGCTGCGAGCCAGAGGCCAACGCTGTTTCGGGCCGACCGCCGCGGCCGCGCGGCTGGAGGGCAGCAAAGCCTTCGCCAAGAACGTGATGCGCGCGGCCGGCGTTCCCACCGCATCATCACGTGATCACACCGAGGTCGAGCCCGCCCTCGCCGATCTCGACGAGTTCGGCCCGCCATACGTCGTCAAGTACGACGGTCTCGCCGCGGGCAAGGGCGTCACCGTCACCGCCGACCGGCAGGCTGCGGTCCGCGCGGTACACGCCTGCCTGCGCAATCCGGGCGACCGGGTCGTGATCGAGGAGTACCTGGACGGGCAAGAGGTCTCCCTGTTCGCGATCGTTACCGAAGCCGGAGCCGTCATTCCCCTGCTGCCCGCCCAGGACCACAAGCGGGTCGGGGACGGCGACGCCGGACCGAACACCGGCGGGATGGGCGCATATGCGCCGCTTCCGTGGGCGCCGCACGGCTTGTCCGCCCAGGTCGTCCAGACGGTTATCCAGCCCACCGTGGACGAGATGGCGCGCCGCGGCACCCCCTTCCACGGCCTTCTCTACGCCGGTCTCGCGTTGACCTCCCGCGGTGTACGGGTGATCGAGTTCAACGTCAGGTTCGGGGACCCCGAGATACAGGCAATCCTGGCCCTGCTGTCCAGCCCACTGACCGGCGTCCTGACCGGGCACCAGGCACCGGTGTGGCGGTCGGGCGCCGCGGTCACGGTCGTCGTCGCGGCGGCCGGCTATCCGCAGGCGCCGAGAGTCGGTGATCCGATCGGTGGTCTTGCCGCCGCCACTGCCCTCACCGGCGTGGACGTCCTGCATGCCGGAACCCGCCGGGACACCGATGGCAGAATCGTGTCGTCCGGCGGACGCGTACTGTGCGTCACCGCGATCGGCTCGCATCTGGAGGCCGCGAGAGGATCAGCCTACGAAGCCGTCAGCCGCATCTCCCTGGCCGGCGCACACTACCGGACCGACATCGGGGACCCGGGCCGGTTGGGCTACTCCGGACCTCCGGTCGTGCGACCCACACCATGATCGCACGACCTTCGGCCCACATCCTCCACCAGGCCTCCGGCCGTGCGACCCACCACGATCGCACGGCCTTTGGCCCACATCCTCCACCAGGCCTCCGGCCGTGCGACCCGCCACGATCGCACGGCCTTTGGCCCAGCTTGCTACTGGTAGGGGCACACCGAGAAAGTGAGTGAGCGAGCAGGTATGAACATGGCCGACCAGACCATCTCCACCGCGTTGCCGCCCAGGGTGGCCATCGTGTACGGCTCTCCCTCCGACGCGCAGACGATGAGCAAGGCAGGCGCGACGCTGGAACGTTTCGGCGTCCCCTACGAGCAGGTCTCCCTGTCAGCTCATCGCGCCCCCCACGCCCTCGCCCGGTACGTGGGTGAGCTGCGGACCCGCGGGATCGCGGTCGTCATCGCCGGGGCTGGCCTCGCCGCGGCCCTGCCCGGCGCGGTCGCCGCGCTCACGACGCTGCCCGTGATCGGCGTCCCGATCTCGGGTGGTGCGCTGGACGGTATGGACGCCCTGCTCGCCATTGCGCAGATGCCACCCGGCGTCCCCGTCGCCACGGTCGGGCTGAACAACTCCACGAACGCGGCCGTGCTGGCTACCCAGATCCTCGCGCTGAGCGACCCGGACCTACGCATCCTGCTCACCGCGTTCAAGGACGACTTCGAAAAGGCCGCGGCCGCGGGCCTCGCGGAGATGCTGCCCCCCAGCGGCTGACCGCATGGCGAGCAACCAAACTGATCAACACTGGACAGCCGCTGAACAGCCCGCTGGGACGGGTCACAGGATGGGCGCGGGAAGGTACCCCGCGGCGTCGGGGTAGCGACGTACTACGTCGTCAACACGGGTGTGGAAGTCCGCGACCTGCGCTTGGGCCGCGCCCGTGAAGGCAAGCGGCTCGGCCAGCACCGACGACAGCTCGGCGGCATCCAGCCCCAGCCGCTCATCGCTGGCGAGCCGCTTCATCAAATCGTTGTGGTCAGCTCCCTTCTCCCGCATCGCGAGGGCGACCGCGACCGCATGCTCACGGATGACCTCGTGGGCGGTCTCCCGCCCGGCCCCACGGCGCACCGCCGCCATCAGGACCTTGGTCGTGGCCAGGAACGGCAGGTTGCGGTCCAGCTCCCGGGCGATCACCGCAGGGTAGGCCCCGAAGTCGTCGAGGACGGTGAGAAAGGTCTCGTAGAGTCCGTCCGCGGCGAAGAAGGCGCCCGGAAGAGCCACCCTGCGCACGACCGAACAGGACACGTCCCCCTCGTTCCACTGGTTCCCGGCAAGCTCACCGGTCATGGCCGTGAACCCGCGCAGCACCACGGCCAGGCCACTGACTCGCTCGCACGAACGCGTGTTCATCTTGTGCGGCATCGCCGACGAGCCCACCTGACCGGCGGCGAAACCCTCGGTAGCCAGTTCATGGCCGGCCATCAGCCGGATGGTCACCGCGAGACTCGCCGGCGCCGCCACCGCCTGCGCCAGCGCGCTGAGGACGTCGAAGTCCAGCGACCGCGGGTAGACCTGCCCGACGCTGGTCAGCACCCGTCCGAAGCCGAGAAACTCCGCGATCCGCCGTTCCAGCTCGGCCAGTTTCGCCGGATCCGCGTCCAGCAGGTCGAGCATGTCCTGGCCGGTCCCGACCGGGCCCTTCATCCCACGCAGCGGATAGCGGGCAAGCAGCTCCTCGACCCGCTCAAAGGCGACGAGCAGCTCCTGCCCGGCCGAAGCGAAGCGTTTGCCGAGCGTGGTGGCCTGTGCGGGGACGTTGTGGCTGCGTCCGGTCAGCACCAGTGTGTCGTATTCGGCGGCCAAGCGCCCGAGGCGGGCCAGCGCCGCGACCATGCGCCTCTGGATCAACAACAACGAGCCGCGTACCTGGAGCTGTTCGACATTCTCGGTAAGATCCCGCGATGTCATGCCCTTGTGTATGTGCTCATGGCCGGCAAGAGCGTTGAACTCCTCGATCCGGGCCTTCACGTCATGCCGGCGGATTCGCTCCCGGCGCGCGATCGAATCGAGATCAACGTCGGGGAGAACCCGCTCATAGTCCTCGATCACCCCCGCGGGGACGTCGAGGCCCAGGTCCCGCTGGGCGCGCAGCACCGCCAGCCACAACCTGCGTTCCTGGACAACCTTGTTCGCTGGTGACCACAGGTCGGTCAGCTCAGCCGAGGCATAGCGGGTCGCCAGGACGTCAGGGATCACATACTCGGTCGCCATACAGGCCATCGTGCCCCACCCCGGGTCCGGATCCCCAGCGCCGGATCCCGCCGCCGGATCTCTGAGCGACCGGATCTTTCAAGGTCCGTACGGTCAGGATTCGTACGGTCAGTCAGTGGATGAGGACCTCCAAGATGATCATTAGGAAACCGAGCGCCGCGCTGCTGCCCGCATAGCACACCAGGCGCCAGCCGACCAGCCGAGAGGCCCGGCCGGCCACCGTGCTCCAGATCCCGAGCAGGACCACCGACGTCCACAAGGCCGCCTGCTGGGCGCCCTCCACCGTGGCACCCTCCCCGGCGGCGATGGCCAGCACCGCCATCGGCGGCACGGCCGCCTGCACGATCGGCCAGTGCTCAGCCAGTGCCGCGCGGACCTCACGCAGCGACAGTCCCGCGCCTGTACTGAGCCGGCTGCTGATGACGCGCGCGTAGCCGTGCGCGAGCCAGAAGACGGCGACGGTCACGGCGACCGTCAACGCGATCTCGTAGCTCTGGGTCTGCTGCGGATCCTCGGCCGCGACGACGGCCGCGACGAGAATCGTCCCGTAGATGGCGTTTGCGGGGTCGCCGGTCGGCAGGATCAGCCAGCGGGCGATACCCCGACGCCACGCCGGCACCCCGGCAGCGACAGCCGGCCCAGCCACCTCGGTGTGGGCGTCCGCGGATGGCAGCGGCGATTGTCGCTCCGTCACGATCCCCCTTACGACAACGCCCGGCAGCCAGCGGCGCCGGCTGGCCTTGCCCAGGCCGTGCCTGGCCCGCCAAGGTCGTTCGCTTACCGCCAAGGTCGTTCGCTTACCGTTACCATCGTCGGCCGCGGACAGCGAGCCCGCACGTCGGGACATGTGCGCCGGAGCACACGGCGGCCTGGCGGCACCGCCGCCACCCGTACCGCCCGTGCCGCCCGCTGCCCACGACTGCCTACCGACGCTCGATACGACCGGCGGGGCTCGATACGGTCTGGGTATGCCGCTGACGCACGAGGAGTTCGCCGGGCTCACCCACCTCGGATCTGGCAAGGTACGGGAAATATTCGCTGTCGGCGACGATTCGGTCCTGCTGGTCGCCAGCGACCGGATCTCCGCCTTCGACGTCGTGCTGCCGACTGGCATCCCGGACAAGGGCGCCGTTCTCACCGGGCTGTCCCTGTGGTGGTTCGACCAGCTCGCCGACATCGTGCCGTCCCATGTGATCAGCGCGAATGTGGACGAGTACCCCGATGAGCTGTCGCCCTATGCCGAACAGCTACGCGGCCGGTCGATGCTGTGCCGGCGGCTGTCCATGGTGCCGATCGAGTGCGTGGCCCGCGGATACCTGACCGGCAGCGGACTCAACGATTACCGCCGCACCGGCACGGTCAGCGGCCACGCCCTGCCGACCGGTCTCCTCGACGGCAGCAGGCTGCCGGCACCGATCTACACACCGTCGACGAAAGCCCCGGTCGGCGAGCACGACGAGAACATCAGCCGGGCGGACGCGGCCGCCCGCGTCGGCACCCGGCTCGCCGCCGAGGTGGAGAGACTCACGCTGGCAATCTTCGAACGCGCCACCGGCCTCGCTGCCGAGCGCGGCATCATTCTCGCCGATACCAAGTTCGAGTTCGGTCATGACACCGACAGCGTGCTACGGCTGGCCGACGAGGTGCTGACCCCGGACTCGTCCAGATTCTGGCCGATCGACAAATGGCAGCCCGGCCGCCCCCAGCCGTCCTTCGACAAGCAGTTCGTCCGTGATTATCTGATCTCCAGTGGCTGGGACCGCTCCGCGCCCGGCCCCGAACTTCCCGACCAGATCGTCGAAGCCACCCGCGCCCGTTATGTGGAGGCGTACGAACGCCTGACAGGTATGTCCTTCGCCGACTACATCGCCGCGGCATAGGCTGACGCACGGTGGTCCGGTGCCGGTGGGTTCGGCCGCGTGGTCACGCCGGATGCTCCTCTGTCCGTACCGGACCCGGTGTCCGCGCCGAACCCGGTGCGCGGCCAGCGCCGGTTCTTTCACTGTCGCGGCCAGCCGCCCGCGCCCGTGTCCATGTTTTCCGCGCTTCCGGTCAACCTCGGGCGGATGTCCGTCAGGCCGGGACAAGCCAAGGCCAGGCCACTGCTGTCGCCATTAATTGATCTTCTTGTGGAAGATCTTTCTGTTCGTCCCGGCATGAGGACGGACATGAGTGCGATGTGCGGTGGGCAACAGTTGAGCGCGGGCGATTGCGGGCGCGTTACGCTGACCGCCGACGTCCGGTACCCCCACGAGGACTGGAACGACACTGATGGCCAAAGCTGGAACCACGACTTCGGCGCGCCCCCGACCGCCCGGCGGCGGAGAGCCCGCGCTGGCACGCAGCCGAGCAGATCTTGAGGGACTGCTGCATTCATTACCCTTGGAACACAACCAAACACGTGCGGTCGTAATGACAATGGGGGCACTGCACGCCGGGCACAGCGAACTGATCCGGGCCGCTCGCGCACGCGCCGATCAACTGATCGTAACGATCTTTGTTAACCCGCTCCAGTTCGGCCCGCGGGAGGATCTCTCGCGCTACCCCCGGACGCTCGATGCCGACCTGGAAACATGCGCCCGCGAGGGAGCAGACATAATCTTCGCGCCGGCGATCGTGCACGAGGCCCCACCGGCGGTCCGGGTCTGCGCCGGCCCCCTCGGCGATCTGCTGGAAGGCGCGAGCCGTCCCGGTCATTTCGACGGTGTTCTCACGATCGTCGCGACACTGCTGCACCTCACCCGCCCGCAGCTGGCCTTCTTCGGCAAGAAGGACGCCCAGCAGCTCGTCCTTGTCCGCCGCATGGTGCGAGACCTCGCCTTCCCGACCGAGGTCGTCGGGGTGTCAACCGTCCGGGCACCGGATGGGCTGGCCCTGTCCAGCCGCAACTCCTATCTGACGACCCATCAGCACCAGGCCGCACTCGCGCTGTCGCGGGCGCTGGCCGTGGGGGTGAGCGTCGCGGACGAAGGCGCGGACGTGGTGCTCGAGGCCGCCGGGAACGTCCTTGCGTCCGAACCCGGTATTGACGTTGACTACCTCACTCTCGCCAGTCCCGACGACCTGACGCCGGTACGCACCGGCCAGGCGCTGCTGCTGGTGGCGGCTCGTGTCGGCACCACCCGACTGATCGACAACATTGAGCTCACGCTGCCCGAGGAGGCCGGCTGACCGTGTTCCGGACCATGCTCAAATCAAAGATCCATCGAGCCACGGTCACTCAGGCCGACCTGCACTATGTTGGCTCGGTAACGATCGATGCCGGCCTGCTGGAGGATGCGGATCTGCTCCCCGGCGAGCAGGTCACAATCGTTGACATCGACAACGGTGCCCGGCTGGAAACCTATGCGATCGCCGGCCCGCGGGGCAGCGGGGTCATCGGGATCAACGGCGCCGCGGCCAGGCTCGTCCATCCCGGCGATCTGGTGATCATATTGTCGTACGCGGTCATGACCGATACGGACGCCCGCCGGTTCGCTCCACGGGTGCTCTTCGTGGATGCCGCCAACCGGGTCGTCGCCCACGGGGACGACCCGGCGCAGGCAATCCCGGACGACCCGTCGAGCCTGCGCGGGGACATCGTCGGCCAGAACGCCGGCCAGAACGCCGCGATCCAGCCGGCGGGACGGCTGGCAGCAGCCGGCCAGGCATCGGCCAACCACCGGATCCGTACGTGACGGTCCTGCCATGCCGGCTCGGCGCACCCCGGCCGGGGTGGACCCGCGGAACCGACATCGTCGTGATCGGGTCCGGGATCGCCGGGCTGACCGCCGTGCTGCACGCCCGCACGGCCGTGCCCGGCGGTCGGGTGCTGCTGGTCACCAAGGCGCGCCTCGACGAGGGCTCGACCAGGTGGGCGCAGGGTGGGATTGCCGCGGCGCTCGCTCCCGAGGACTCCCCCGACGATCACCTGACTGACACCCTGGTCGCCGGAGTCGGGCTGTGTGACGTCGATGCCGTCCGGATCCTGGTCACCGAAGGCCCGGCCCGGGTTCGGGAGCTCGCCGACCTCGGTGCCGCGTTCGACCGCGACAGCTCCACTGGTGGGTTCGCGTTGACCCGGGAAGGCGGCCACCTGCGCAACCGAGTTGTGCACGCCGGCGGGGACGCCACCGGCCTGGAGGTCGAGCGGGCGCTGATCGCGGCGCTGCGCGCGGACCCGGGTGTCGAGGTGATCGAACACGCGCTCGTCCTCGACCTGCTGTTGGACGCGGACGGCAACGCCGCCGGAGTGACCCTGCACGTCCTCGGTGAGGGGACGGCAGACGGCGTGGGCGCCGTAACCGCCCGCGCGGTGATCCTCGCGACCGGCGGGATGGGACAGGTATTCGCTTCGACCACGAATCCGCCGGTCTCGACGGGGGACGGCGTGGCGCTGGCCCTGCGGGCTGGGGCAATCGTCACCGACCTGGAGTTCGTCCAGTTCCACCCGACCGCGCTGTGGCTGGCCGGACCCGGCGCCGCCGGTACGGCCCACAATCGAGGCGACCTCGTGCCCGGCCAGCAGCCCCTGGTCAGCGAGGCCATGCGCGGCGAGGGCGCCCGGCTGGTGGACGCCGCCGGCACCGCTGTCATGGCAGGTGTCCACCCGCTGGCGGATCTCGCCCCACGCGACGTCGTGGCGAAACAGATGTCGCGCGTCATGGCGGCCCAGGGCGTCGATCATCTCTACCTGGACGCCCGCGGGCTGGGCGGCTCCACGCTGCTGCGCCGCTTCCCGACGATCACCGCCCGCTGCCGTGCCGCCGGGGTGGACCCGGTCAGCGCCCCGATTCCGGTCGCTCCGGCCGCGCACTATGCCAGCGGTGGTGTCCGGACGGACAGTTGGGGCCGCACCAGCGTCCCCGGGCTCTATGCCTGCGGCGAGGTCGCGTGCACAGGCGTGCACGGCGCGAACCGGCTGGCCTCCAACAGCCTGCTGGAAGGGCTGGTTTTCGCCGCCCGGATCGCCACCGACCTCGCCCGGGGGCTGCCGGCACCGGCGCGGCCCGAGGACCCGGTAGTGGGACGCGGCTCGGCCGGGCTTACCGACCCCACAACCCGCGCCAGCCTGGCCCGGGCGATGGCCGACGGCGCGGGGGTGCTGCGCAGCGCGGACAGCCTGCGCAGGAGCGCCAGAACGCTCACCGCCCTCGGGATGCCACGGGCTGGCGGGAACACGGTCACAGCCGGGCCAGACGCCTGGGAGACGACGAACCTGCGGACGGTCGCCACCGTGCTGGTCGCTGCCGCGGCGATGCGTCACGAGACACGAGGCTCCCACTGGCGGGAGGATTTCCCCGATACTGATGATGTTGCGTGGCGTGGCCACATCCTCACCCGCCTGGACGCGGAGGGTGAGCTATCAGTAACATACGAGGCATTGGATATTTCGGATATGTCAAACGCCGCGGGTGGCCCGCGCGTCCTGGACACGAGCGCCGCCACGGGGCGGGCGTCGGACGCCGCCTGATGCCGCCGTCACCGCCGCTGCCACCCCCAGCATCGCTGCCCATGCCGGCCGGCGGCGAGCCGTCGCCGAGCGTGTCACCACTGTCGGCGGCAACCCGGGGCAGGCTGCTAGCCGCCGGTCTCGACCCGGAAGCGGTCATCGGGCTCGTCCGCCGGGCCGTCGCCGAGGATCTTGCCGACGGCCCGGCGGGACCGGTGGACGCGACGTCGGTCGCGACCGTGACCCCGGGGCTGCACGGCCGGGCCGCGATCGTCTCACGCGCGCCTGGAATCGTCGCCGGCCTCTCGGTGGCGGCCGCGGTGTTCGAGCTGGTTCTGGCCGAGGAGTACGGGCTACGGTATGACACGGCTGATGCCGAGCAGGCGCCGCGGTCCGTCGCCGAGCCTGCCGGGGAGCTGAATACAAAGATCATTGTTTCGGACGGCGACCGGGTGAGCCCCGGTGACACCGTCCTGACCGTGGCCGGCCCGGTACTCGCGCTGCTCACCGCGGAGCGCAGCGCGCTGAACCTGATATGTCACCTGTCCGGGATCGCGACCGCGACCCGCCGCTGGGTAGACGCGGTCAACGGCACCGGCGCATTGATCCGCGACACCCGCAAGACCCTGCCAGGGCTACGCGCTCTGGAGAAGTACGCGGTACGTTGCGGCGGCGGGGTCAACCACCGGATGTCGCTGGCGGACGCCGCGCTCGTGAAGGACAACCACCTGATCGCCGCGGGCGGAGTGCTGGCGGCCTTCACCGCCGTGCGCACCCGTTTCCCCGGTCTGCCGATCGAAGTGGAATGCGACACGCCGGCCCAGGTAACCGAGGCTGTGACAGCTGGTGCGGATCTGATTCTCTGCGACAACATGGCCCCGGACGAGTTACGTGAATCGGTCGCGATCGCGCACCCGGCCGGGGTGCGGGTGGAGGCCAGCGGAGGGCTGACGCTACGGGTCGCGCGGGCGGTCGCCGAGACCGGTGTCGACTTCCTGGCGGTGGGCGCGCTGACCCACTCCGCGCCCGCGCTGGATCTCGGTCTCGATCTGAGTCTTGAGCCGAGCCCGGATTCTGGTGGCCAGCCCGGTCGCACCACGGAGACGGAGACGGACTGATGCTGCTCGCGATCGACATCGGCAACACCAACACCGTTCTAGGCGTCTTCGACAACGACGAGCTCATCGATTCCTGGCGGATACGTACCGACCCACACGCCACGGCGGACGAACTGTCACTGCTGTTCCGCGGGCTGCTGCGGGGCTACAACGTCAACGGAGTATCGGTCTGCTCCACGGTGCCGGCGGCGTTACGAGAGATCCGCCGCATGCTGGTGCGGACGTTTGACGGGATCCCCGCGGTCGTGGTGGAGCCCGGCACCCGCACCGGAGTGCCGATCCTCATCGATAACCCCAAGGAAGCCGGCGCCGACCGCATCATGAACACCCTCGCCGCACACCACCTGTACGGGGGGCCGGCAATCGTTGTCGACTTCGGGACGTCCACGAATCTGGATGTCGTCTCCAGCCGGGGTGAGTTCCTCGGTGGCGCCCTCGCTCCCGGCATCGAGATCGCCCTTGACGCGCTCGCGTCGCGGGCCGCGCAGCTACGGAAGGTCGAGCTCACACCGCCGCGGTCAGTGATCGGGAAAAGCACGGTGGAGGCACTGCAGTCAGGAATGATCTATGGTGTGGTCGGGCAGGTGGACGGCCTGGTACGGCGCATCATCAACGAGCTGGACACAGCGCCCGTGGTTATCGCGACCGGCGGGCTCGCCTCGTTGATCATTGCTGAAAGCGAGACGCTGGCGTATCACGAACCGCATCTCACCCTTATCGGGCTGCGCCTGGTCTTCACCAAGAACACGTAGACGGGTTTTCGACCCCCGGGCCCAGGACCCCGCCAGACCGCCAGCGCCTGCGGACCTCACCCGCTGGTACGGGCCTCCCACGTCTGCCGGGTGATGGCGTAGACGTTGTTGTCCCGCCATGGGCCGATGGCGGACGCCTCACCTTGGAAGGTCATCCCGAGCTTCCGGGCGATCGCGTTCATCCCGGCGTTGTCCCGGTTCGTGAAGGTGACGATCTCGCCCACGGCAAGGGTGGCGAACCCCCAGGCGATCGCGGCACGGCATGCTTCCATACCGAGTCCTTCCCCCCAGCGGTCCCGGCGGATCGACACGGCGACCTCGACCCCGGGCCATCCTGGACCGAAGTAGAGCCCGGCCCGACCGAGAAATTCGCCGGTGCCCTTATCCTCGACGGCCCACATGCCATGGCCGAGCAGCACCCACATACCGATCAGATGGCTGATCAGCCGCTCTGTAGCGTCCCGGTCGAAGGCGCCGTTGAGGTGGCGCATAGTCTCCTCGTCGGCGTTCATCGCCGCGTACGGGTCGATATCACCCGCCCGCCAGCAGCGCAGGATCAGCCGGTCGGTGACCACGGTGGGTACGACGATGACGGTCGGCTTGCCGAGCGGGCCGCTCACGCCGTCAGCTCCGCCCGTGGTGCGGCAGCGAGCCGGTCACGGAAGTCTCTGACCGCAGGTAGCGCGCGATGGTCGGCCAGCATGGTCAGCATCTCCCCGGCGCGGTGGGTCACGGTGTGGGTGGGATGGCCATCGACGACGTCCAGGACCTGGATACCGACCCGGGCAGCCTCTTCCGGCTCTGGGCGTTCCCGGGAGATCAACGCTGCGGACAGGGTGAGCAGAGCATGTCCCCACTCCTCCCGGTTCGCTCGCGGCCCGGCGGCTTCATGCGCGGCTACGGACTGCCGCGCCCATGGCTCCGCCTCCTGGCCGTGCCCGATCGACGCGAGAGTGCCGGCCGTGAACATGCCCGCAGCCGCCTCCCCGAGCGGGAGGTCCCCCAGCTGCTGCGGTCCATCAGCCAGGGAGCGGTGCATCAGCGCCAGTTCGGCCCGGGCCGCCGCCGCGTTGCCGAGGCGTCCGTGGGCGCGTGCCCGGTACGCTGCGTTCCGGGCACGCAGGTACGGCGGATCAGACGGGCACCCGTCGAAGACAGCCACGGCCGCCTCATACCGCTTCCGGTAGTAGGCGATCGACGAGTGCATCCCGGCAACCGACGCGAGCAACACCGTGTCCTGCGTCTGCTCGGCGTACTGTCCGGCGAGCACAGCGAGATGCCGAGCCATGGCGAAGTCACCGAAGTTGAACGCTAGCCGGGAAGCGAAGTAGGACAGCCTTCCGGCCGCCAGACTCAACTGGCGATGTACGGCCAGGCTGCTCCGGCCCTTCAGCGCGGCGTCAACCTGAAGCCAGCGCCGTTCAACCTGGGGAAGAAGCACGGCGTGCGGGGTGACGGCGTAGACCGCGGCGATGCGGTCGATGTCGTCATCGATGTCCACGAGCGTCAGCGGATCAGGGTCGCCGCGCGCGATCTCCCGGGAGGTGTCCGCAGCAAGCGCGGACAGCATGGTGAACGCGCCTGCCCCCAACATCTGCCGCCGGTCCGTGGAACTCACCTCCTGCGGTTCGCCGATGCCGTGCCGCGCCCGGTAGATCCGCGCACGGAGCTGCACCAA
>NZ_CAKJTM010000005.1:124264-125962 GCF_917627345.1 Protofrankia sp. CiP3
CTGACCACCTAGCCGATACGCACATAGGGGATCATGAGCGACGGCAGACCGCCAGCGCCTGCGGACCTCACCCGCTGGTACGGGCCTCCCACGTCTGCCGGGTGATGGCGTAAACGACGCTCGGCCGACCGTGAAGGGACCAGTCGCCATCCAGGATCAATCCGATCTTTTCCATTACTCGGCGGCTCTGGATGTTGTCCGGGTGGCAGATCGAGATGACCCGCTCGACACCGACGTGGACGAACGCGAACTCGAGCGCCGCCATGCCAGCTTCGGGTGCCAGGCCCTGCCCCCACCGGTCGCGCCGCACCGTCCAGGCCACCTCGACACCCGGCCAGCCCATCTCTTCATACAGCCCGGCGCGGCCGACGAACTCTCCGGACAGCCGATCTCGGATGATCCACATCCCGAAGCCGCGCAACGCCCAGTGGCCAAGCTGGAAAGCGGCATGGCGCCACACCGCCTCTTCGTCCATCGGCCCGCCGCCGGTATAGCGGCTCATATCCGGATCCTGAGTCATCCGCGAGTACGGGCCGATGTCCTCGGCCCGCCAGTCCCGTAGGACCAGCCGTTCGGTGAGCACCGTGGGGATCTGCCGGGTAGCAGACGGCGGTCCGAGGGTGAGGGTCACGGGGCGCTCCCGGCGGTCAGTACGAGATGGGAACGGGCGGACAGAGCGTCCTCTAAATCACGGACCGGAGCGAGCTCCCGATAGGGGTGTAACTGGGTCATGGTACGGCGCAGGTTCGCGGCCACGGTCGATGTCAAGCAGCCGTCCAGTAGCGCCACCACGGCCAAGGTGCGGACCGCCGCCTCTTCTGGTTCAGGACTCTCCCGCGTCAGCAGCGCCGCGGCTAGCGCAAGCAGTGCATGTCCCCGTTCCTCGAAGCCACCGTGGCCGGAGTCGTACAGCGCCACCGCAGCGCGGGCCATCGGTTCGGCTTCGTCGCCCGCACCCATGCGGGCGAGTACTCCGCCGGCGAACATGCCGGCCGCCGCTGGCCCGAACGAGGACATCCCGGGGCGCGCCGGTAAATCGACTACCGTCTGACGCATCCGGTACAGCGCATCCCGCGCGGACCGGGCATCGTCGGTCGCGGCCCGCGCACGGGCTTCGTAGGCGGCAAGTCGTGCCGCGGTGTACGGGTGGGGGAATCGCTGGGCAGCCTCCGCCGCGACCCGGACGGCATCCTCGTACCGGCCGCCGTAGAACGCCATCGTGGACGCCATCCCGGCGACGGACGCGGCCAGCACTGGTTCCTCGGCATCCTCGGCATGGTTCTCGGCGAGGGTGAGGAACCGCCGTGACGTGATCGTATCCCCCATGTTGAACGCCAGCCGGCACAGCATGTAGGCGCAGAAGCCCGCGGCCACGGTGAGGCGCCGGTGCGCCCGCAAGCGGGTTGCATCCCGAAGCCTGCCCTCCGCCTGCTGCCAGGTGTCGAACACCTTCGGGGCGAGCGCGTCATGCGCCGTGGTGGTGAACACGGCCGCGTGCTGGTCGACCTTGTCCTCGATTTCGGCGACCGTCAGCGGGTCCGGGCCGGTGGCTGACCACTGCCGGTAGGCATCCGCCGCGAGGATGCCGGCCGCCGTCAGCTCGAAGACCTCCCGCCTGTCCGTGGAACTCACCTCCCCGCCGTCAGGTTCGCCGATTCCGTGCCGCGCCCGGTGGATCCGCGCGCGGAGCTGCACCAG
>NZ_CAKJTM010000005.1:126410-143560 GCF_917627345.1 Protofrankia sp. CiP3
CCGACCACCCAGCCGATACGCACATGGGGGATGCCGTGGTAGCACCGAAGACCTACACCCGCCGGCCGGTCGCGTCCGCCCGGCTTCACCGGCAATCCGATGAGCCCCGGTTCCCGCGGCTCGACCAGTCCGTCCCCTACGTGATCGTCGCGCTTGGCCCGGACGGGCGCCCGGACAGTGCATTATTGATCTTCCCGACGGCACGTGCGGCCGAGGCACACGCCCAGGCGTACCGGCTCGCCGACTACCGAGTAGTTCCGGCCGTGTTCGCACGCCTTCGTCCGCCCCGGCCGGAGGCGTGAAGACCAGGCACGCGGACTATTCAGCGGGAGACGAATCGGGACAGCGCGGGTGAACGGACAGGAGGACACGCGCGGTGCGCGCGTTCTCACGAGCAAGATCACCGGAGGCGTTGATCTGCGCGTGAGCGTCGGTGTCGATACGGACGAGCTGATCAGGGTGCTGGAGACCTACGTGCCGGGCAGCGCACGGCTGCGGCTGGCCATGCGGGAGGGACAGGAGCTCGTTTTCAGATTTGAGCGGATGTGAGCGCTGCATCCGCTCATTCACATTGATCAGCTAAGAGCGCCCGGCAGTAGGGGCCGCGCCGCCCGTAGCGGTGGCTTCCATGCCCAAGAAGCCAACCCACCGTGGTCAGGTCACGGTCCAGGACGCTCACAGCGCCGAACAGGCAGACGCCGGTGCCAGGGGCCAGCCGGGCAGGTTCCGCACGACCATCCAGACAAGCGCGCCAGCGGCCAGCCCGTGCGCAAGCGCTCTGGGAACAGGTGCCTGCTCACCCAGCCAGGCCGCCCGTGCCCGCCGCCAGCCCAGGTGGACCAGAACAGGGCTACAGAGCAGTACGAAGAGATTGTCGTGAACCGCGGCCCGCAACCGACCGTGCAACAGATCGTGAACCAGCCGAAGCCCGCCGCACGCCGGGCAGTCAAGCCCGGTGACAAACTTCGCCGGGCACACCGGCATGACCGCAGCCGCATCGTGCGGGTCGACGACGGCAAGGTAACCCACGCCCAGCGCGCCCGCGGCCGCGCCAAGCAGCAGGCGGGTACGGCCCGTTCCAACGACCGAACGGCCCTGATCAATCACGAAGTGGCCGGCCCTGTACATCGCGAACATTACCGGTGAGCATCAGGACCCCGTCGATCAACGCCCAGACCCCGAAACCACCGCAGGTGAACAACTGGGCGAGCGCGATGGCGGTGTCGCCCAGGTACCAGCGTCCGGCCCCGAACACACCCAGGAAAATCTGCAGCAGGCCGGCGACGAGCTTCTGCTTATCCGAGTACGGTTCGCCGGTGACCGGATCACGTCCGAACGGGGCTGATACATCGTATTGTCCCTGGGCATAACCTGGCGGGGCGGGATATCCCGGATTGACCGGGTAGTACCCCGGGCTCGGCGGATAGCCAGGACCCGCCTGATAGCCGGGTAGGCCCTGCTGACCGGAGCCGAGCGGATATCCGGCAGCGGCCTGCGGCCCTGCGCCTGCCTGATAGCCAGCGCTCTGTTGCTGCCCAGGACTCTGCTGCCCCGGGGTCTGGTAACCGGGGCTTGGCTGCCCCGGGGTCTGGTAACCGGGGCTTGGCTGCCCAGGGCTCTGGTACCCGGGATTTGGCCGCCCCGGGGTCTGGTACCCGGGATTTGGCTGGCCGGGACTTGGCGGATACCCGGGAACGGCCTGATATGCGGCGTTCGACGGGCGCGCCGCGGGCGCGGCCGGCGGCTGCGCAACCCATGGTGACGAAGGCTGGGCTGCGGGCGGCGGACCCGGCGGGCGGGGGACAGGCGCCGGTATCTGCCAACTGGGCTGCGCCAGCAGAAGGTCAGCGGCATCACGGACGTCGTCGGCGAGGCGTAGTCCGATGCCGGCACGGGTGGTCCAGCGAGGGCCGTAACCGCGGGCCGCGGCAGCCGCAAGATCAAGAGCGAAGGCGTGTGCGGAGGGCTGGCGAGCGGCCGGATCCTTGGCCAGAGCCCGCAGAACCGCCTCGGCCACCGGAGCGGGCACACCCACCAACGGTGGTGGCGGCGAGTAAAGGTGATGATAGCCCAGGGCGTGCGACGACAGCGCCGGATCGAACAGCGGTGTCCCGACGAGCAGCTCGTACAGGAGTACCCCGAGGGCGTACAGGTCGGTGGGCGGCCCCAACCGACCGCCGACGAGCTGTTCGGGCGCCATGTACTTCGGGGTCCCGATGAGCATGCTCGCGGTGGCCGCTGACCCGTCGAAAATCTTCGCGATCCCGAAGTCGGTGACCTTGAGCAGGCCGCCGGTGTCGAACAAAATGTTGTCGGGCTTGATGTCGCGGTGCAGTACCCCCTGGGCATGCGCGCAGGCCAGCGCTGCGGCCACCGCCAGACCGACCGCGCAGGCACCCTCCGGCGGGATGCCCGCCCGCCGACGGGTCAGTGTCCCTCCACCCAGCAGCTCCATGACGATCAGATGCAGCTCGTCGGCCTCGACGTAATCGTAGACCCGCACGACATGCGGATGATCCATCGCGGCGAGGATCCGTGCCTCGGCCTTGAAACCGCCTGGCGCGTTCTCCTGCGCCGGGGACAGCACCTTGATCGCAACATCTCGATCAAGATCGCGGTGCCGGCCCGCTAACACCAGCCCGAAGGCGCCCGCGCCCAGCTTGGCGCCCAACTCGTAGCTGGGGAGCGCCTCGGCCACCTGCGCCTCGTTGATGATCACGAGGTGGACGCCGCCACGTGCCGCCACCCGCTGAACAGCATCACAAAATCACCCATACATCCCTCAACGCGATGGGGTAATCCTAACCCCGCCCGATCCCACGGACGGAACCGGAACGCCAGCGCGCCGGACAGGGCGGTCCGCGCCGGACAGGGTGCTCATGGACGTACCGGCGCCCGCGGGTCAGCAGCCCGGCGGCGGGGCTGCCACCTCGACCGGACAACCCGGCTTAGAGCGCCCGGCAACAGGGGTGTGGATCAAGGAGCGGGGCTGGGGTGCGTGCATCGCGAGGCGGCGGAGGGAGTCACCCTGGTTGTGGGGCACGCACCTCGCCGCATCGCTCCCCATCCATCGCTGCGCGATGCACGGGTACCCTATTGCCGGGCGCTCTTAATCACCTTACGGACCGTGATTTGCCCATCCGGCCCGAACGACTTCACCACGACCGAGTGCCGCAGGCCCTCGGCCACCAGCGGCAGATCATGAAGAGTCGACGGCATCAGCTGACCGAGAACGAAGTAGTCAACGTCCTGCCAGCCGTTCTTCAGTTTCCCGCGAACCGCGGGGTCAAGATCAAGTTTATAGAACCAGATCGGGTCCGGCTTCTTGCCCGCAATCACGAGATCGGTCCAGATGTTGTCATCCGTCACGACGGTGTGACCATTGGGAACGTTCTCGATATACCAACGCGCAGCGTCCCGGCTCGGCCTGCTGTCATCGGCGGCCAGCGCCGTACCCAGCTTCGGCGCCCACTCGCCGGGCAGCGCCACCAATCCAGCGATCAGCACGCCGACCACCAGGGCCAGCCGCGTGGCCCTGGCCGCGGCGACCCGGCGCCGGCTGGCGCGCGTGTGCGGCTCGCGGTCCGCGCTGTCGGGTGCGCCGCGTGCCGGTACGCGGGGAAGGGTCACGTCCAGCATGCCGGCCGCGCACAGTGCCGCGAATGGCAACATCGCCGTCACGTAGGCATACGGCATGTAGCCGTCGCGGAACATGAAGACAACCTGGATCAGCAGGAGCGCCGCGACCATCCGAAGACGCCTGACGAAAAGTGCCGGGATTGCGGTGACGACGCCGGCGCCCAGCAGATAGGGATCCATGTGCAGCCACAGACCGGCCATGCCCTGTGTGCCGCTGCCCGCCTGCAGCAGGCTTCCGCTCGCGGTCCGCTCGAAGAGCTGCCATTTGACCGCCCGGATGAGCGAGACGTGACCCGTCCCCTCGAGCAGCTCGTTCTTCGCCACCGCGTACAGGACGTAGATCCCACAGATCACCGTCAGGAATCCGAGAAAATTGCGACGCACGAACCGCCAGTTACGCGGGTCGCGATTCTGCCGGAGCAGAAGGTAGACACCCGGCAGGAGCATCAGGGACGTTTCCTTCGACCAGAAGGCGAACGCCATGAAGACGCCGGAGGCGACGGCTGCCCCCACGCTGCGGCGTGTTGACACCGCGCAGACCAGCGCTGCCAGCACCCACAGCACCGCGATGTTGTCGAGGAACGCAAGCCGCTGATACCACACCGCGAGCGGTGCCAGGGAGAACAACCCGACAGCAAGACCGGCGAAAACACGGCGAAACCCGAGACGGCGGGCGAGCAGGTACAGGAGCGCGCAACTGACCAGGTGGACGACGAGCATGCACTCACGCGCGGCCGTCACCGCCGACGGCGCCCGCTCGAATGCGTTTGTGACGGTCGTGTAGATGGCTATGAGCAGCCAGCCACCGAAAGGATGATCATACCAATACGTGTAGTGGGTGATCTGGCCCCGGTACTGCATGGCATATGCCTGGGCCGCGTACGTGCCCTCGTCGTCGTTGATCCGGCCCGGCCAGCCATCGAGGTTGAGTCCGTGCACCAGCCCACAGGCGACGAGAAGGGCTGTCAGCAGAGCCAGGCTCCGCCAGTGGAGGGACAGCCAGCCGGCGATACGCGCTCGGGTGACGGTAACGCGGTCCCCGGGTACCCGGCCGGCCCGAGAAGCACCACCGTCGGCGACAGTGCCCGGGGGCGCGACCGGCAGCGTGGTCGTGGTCACGAAACCCCTTTGAGTTCGGCGGTACCCGGCAGCACCACGTGGTGGGCGCCGACATGTGTGGTCTTCTCCCACTGGACCTTGCCCTGGAGCAGCCGCACCATAGCGCGCAGCGCCGCCGCGGACAGGACCAGCTGATACACCGGCGCGCTCACCAGCAATCGGGCACTGTCGAGAAATCCTACCTTGAGATGATATGCATCAGCAAATTCCCGGAAAGCAGCCTGTTCCATCAGGGTCATCATGACCATTGCCAGTAGCGGGAGCCAGAAAATAATCACAAGCCCCACGGGAGCCGACAGAAAAAATGTGAGTAGCACAGACGTCGGCAACGCCAGCCCGGCGGCTGCCTGGAAAAATGGCATCAACAGCATTTCAACGGCGAGCGCTCGTCGGCGCCGCCCCGGGAGCTGACGCCAGTCGCCTTTTTGGAACACCTGGATGAAACCCATCATCCACCGGGTCCGCTGGACCACCAGTTTGCCCAGTGTCTCCGGTGTCTCTTCGCGGGTGGTGAGCTCCGGATGATAGAAGACCATGGTCTCGACGCCCGCCACCGAGGCTCGTACACCGAGATCACAGTCCTCGGTCAGGCAGGAGACATCCCAGCCGCCCAGCTGGTTGAGAACCTCGCGCCGGATGAAGACCGTGTTGCCACCGAGCGGAATGAAACGCGCCACTGCCTGGTAGCGCAGCCTCGACATGAACCAGATGTAGTACTCAAGGCAGTTACGTGCCCGCCACCATGATGTGGCGCTGTTGCACCACGAGGTCACAGCGCGCAACAGCCCGGCTGACTCCGGTCGTCGCCAGCCCGTCCCGCGGAAATTCATCAGCTGGACACCGCCCTGGAAAATCCCGACCTCGGGATGATGGCTGGCCAGCGTGTTCACGTAACCGAGCAGACCGTCCGCGATCAACGACTCCGCGTCCACGATACCGATCAGATCACCGCGGCAGTACCGCCGCGCGTCCTCGAGTGAGAGCGGCTTGCTGCGCATTGCGCTGCGCGGTGTCACCACCCGCACGTTGGGATGGCTGTCGGCAAACTCCTGCGCCACCGCACGTGTTTCCCGGTCGGCCTCATCGTCGGACACGACGACAACGAGATCGAAAAGATCCGCTGGATAGGACCCAGCCAGCACCTGGGCAAGGGTGCGCCCGAGGACGGGCTCCTCCCGCGCGGGCACGATCAGTGAAAAAGTGTGCCGAGCCGGCGCGCGGTCCTCCAGGTTCACGTGGTCAACCCGTTCCGGCCGCTGCCAGCTGTACTGCGCTCGGGCCAGGGTCAGGCCGGCGACGAACAGCATCGCGAGCGACACCGTGGTCCACCCGACGAGTACCACGCCGTCGCGATGCGGATACAATGTATTGGCCGTCACCACAAGTAGCGGTAGTGTCGACAAGACGAGACAGCCCCGAAAGAAACGAAACAGCGGGGTGTCCGCGGTGGATCCGAGGACAAGCCAGTCACAGACCAACGGGTAGGTGAAGGCCACCACCACCGCGCTCACCAGGGCGGCAAACAGGTGGCGCATGCTGGCCTGACCGATGACCGCGGCGCTGTGGTCGGTTCTGGCCAGCTCGACGAAAATGAGCCAGCCGACCGTCTCGGTCGAGCCGCGGGCGGCGACGGACCAGAGCCAGTTCCCGTTTCGGCGGCGCCGGGTGAAATCATGTCCCAGGCCCCACGGGAGAAGCGCCGAAGCTACTGCTGAATACCCGTACGCGGCCCGGTCACCCACGCCGAGAAACCACGCGAACACGACCAGCACCGTGACGCGGACGAACACGCTCGTCCCACCGCCGACCGCGAAACGCAGCCGTCCGGGCAGGCTCTCCAAACGGGCTCGCGTCGGCGGTGATGGAGCAGGCGCATGGATGGAGTTCACAGCTTCCTACCTGAATTGTCTAGTAGGCCCGCGGGACACGCAATGTAAACGGCCCGCTCCGGCCGGAATTTGCGAATTCTCACGAAACGGCTACCAGCCGGGGGAGGTCCGCCGCATAATCCGCGACCGTGGTATCGGAAAAGTAGCGAACATGCTCGGTGTTATCGGCACCGTAGCCGGCGACCTGGGCTGCGTGCACCACGTCGTACTGACCGCCCGGTACCTGTTGCGCACTCGCGAGCGGCACGCCAGCGGCCTTTTGGGCGACAGCAAGCTGTGCTGGTGAACCGGTGAGCCCGATGAATGTGGGATCAAACTGGTTCAACCATCGACGGAGTACTCCCGCGGTGTCCCGGCCGGGGTCGGTCGTAACGAAGACGACCATTATTGCGGAGCCGACGGGCGAGCTCACCAGTTGCTTGGCCGCGGCGATGTCAGCCATTGTCGTCGGGCAGACATCCGGGCAGTTCGTGTAGCCGAAGAACAGCAGTGTGGCCCGGCCAGCCGTTTCCTTCGCGAAGTCGAAGCTCCGGCCGGAGGTGTCGGCCAGGGTGAACGACGGCCGGGGCCGGGAAACCCGCACGGCGGTGCCATGCCAGCCATCCGCCGCCGTCCCAGCAACGGATGACGGGCCTGCGGACGATCGCGCCAGCGCCGGTGCGGGCGGCGATGAGCCGGTGTCCGCCGGGTGTGCGGCCGTACCCGTCGACGAGACGGCACACCCGGCGAGACAGCACAATGCCACGGCCACGATCCAGTGACGGGTGGGTCGCCGACGCCCGGAACGAACATCGAATCGCAGTGGCATTCCGCAGCCTTTCTGGGGTTACCCGGCGCAGACGGTCGTACCGCGGGGTGCCGTCCTGCCAGGGCCGGCGAGATGCTTGCTGTCTGTGCCGATCACTTTGAGCGGGCCGAATCCGGCCGCTCGCAGAAAGGCACAGTCGACCGCGTGGCCGCCGGGAGCGGTCTTCGGGACGCAGACGCTGGAATTACCCGCCGCGTCCGCGTAATTGTGGTCACACCCGTCCACCCACAGCGTCGCCGGGGAGGGGCGACCATTTCCATGCGGCTGCACCCGACCGCTGAGATCCCGGTTACCTGGGCCCCAGGAATGCTCAACCGCGACCTGGCGGACGTGTCCGCCGGCCGGCATGGTCGAGTTCGGCCCGGTCACCCGCAGGGCGACGAGCAGCCCGGCAGCGACGCATGCCGCGGCGGTCATGCCGAGCAGAATTCTTTTTCTGGTCATCCGACATGCACCCACTTGGCCACGGACGGTACCCCGTTCATATCCTGGGCGAACATCATGTAATAGCCGGCTGGCAGCAGGTTGGGATTGTCCGGCACTGTCACGCTGACATCCCGGCCCGTTCCGGACAGCGGCAGGTCGACACTGCGCTGGTTCGGGTCGGACTGATGGGTCACCGACGCCGGGCGGATCAGTGTGACGCGACCGATGTTCCCGCTCACTGTCAGCTTCTGTGCCGACCCGTAATCGAACTGGTCGGCAGCGTTGGAAATTGTCGGGCGATCCCTGGACATGTACCAAGGGGAGTAGATCGAAATGCCCAGATCGAATTCGCCGGTAGCCGGATTGTTCCCGATCGTCGCCACCCGGCCGTCCGGCAGCAGGAACGCCTCCGAGTGGTACATCCGATCGGCCGGGTCCGCCGGCAGCGACGTGAACGCGTTGGCCGCTGGGTCGTAGATGGACGCCTCGTGCACGGCGAACTCGGGATAGTTGTGCTTCGCGCCGCCGGTCTCGAACACCTTGCCGTCGGGCAGAATGACGGCGCTCACGTACATCTTGGCCGCCGGCAGGTCCGGCCCGGCCGTCCACTGTGGATCATCCTTGCTGAGATCGATGATGTCCGTGTGGTTCGTCGGGTCCAGGTCGCTGTAGGAGTTACCGCCGCCGAAGTTCGCGACCTTCTGGGCCTGCGCCGGCGGCAGCAGAACCGTGGCGCCCTGATCCCGGAAGTCGATATCCCGCAGCCCCGGGACATCGGTGATTGTCCCAGTGTCGACATCGTAGATCTCCGACCCCGAGGTGTTCGGGAGCGCGTTGCCGAAGGTGTGTGTACCGCCGTAGAAGAGCCGGCCGTCCGACATCAGCACCATGGTCGGATAGAGACCCCAGTAGAAATACGTCTGCGGCACGTTGTTGAAGGGCTTCCACTGGCCTTTCTTGGAGTCGAACATCTCGACCGCGACGTTTCCGGAGCCGTTCTCGTTGAGCCCGCCGGTGGCGAACACGTCACCGTTACCGAGGTTCACCAGGGAGGGGTACCAGTGCCCGCCCCCCGGCATGTCATTCGTCTTGGTATAGGTACCGGCCATCGGGTCAAAGATGTAGCTGCTCGCGAGACCCTTGTAGTTGGTTGTGGGTGTCGGGTACGCGAGCGTGCCGCCGGCCAGCAGGATTCGTCCGTCAGCCAGCTGGGTGTGCCCGACGCAGAACAGGTCCTCTTGCGTGGGAACATCGGCGAACTCACCGGTTGACGGGTTCCAGACCTTGGAGACGAACTGGTTCTTCACCGCCGCGGCCCCGTTGTTGCCGGATCCGGCAACAAGCAGGACGTTCCCCGTACGCAACACGGTGGCATGCACCGAACGCACCGGGGAGTCGTACGGCAGGGTCTGCCAGGAGCCCTGGCAGTCGCCCGTGCAACCACCCGGTGGCGGTGGTGGCAGGTCCCCCGCGGCTCCCCCACCGGTGTAACCGGCCCGCACAAGCCCGCTGCCACCGCCCTGGTAGTACTCGACGCTGACCACGTGTTTCCCGGCGGTGACGGGCACGGTCGCCGTATAGGTCGTCGGCCCCTGGTCCTGCCATTGGTTGATGACAAGCGTGCCGTCGACGTAGACGCGCACGCCATCGTCGGCCGTCACCGTGAGCGTGCTGTTCCCAGCCCGGAACTGGTCAGTCCGGCTCCAGCGCGCGGAGAAGTTGTACGCTCCGATGCCGTCCACGCCCGGCCCCTTCTCACCGAAATCGTGGCTGAGCGTGCCCTCACAGCGTTCGGCCTTGGGCGCTCCCGACAGGATTCTGTTGGGGAAGTAGGACGCGGCCCACTGGGTGGACAGGCAGGTCAGCGACGAAGGCGGAGCCGCGGCGGCGTACGACACCCGCGCAACCGCACCACCGCCGTGTTCGAAGTACTCGGCCTTGACCGTATGGTCGCCCGCCGTGACCGTCGGGCTGGCGGTGAAAGTGGTCGGCCCCTGGTCCCGCCACTGGTCGATCACCAATGTGTCATCGACATAGACCCGAATACCGTCGTCAGCCTCGGCGGTGAACGTGACGGTCCCGGCCGCAAACTTCTCGGTCCGGACCCATCGGACCGAGAAGTTGTCCGCACTGATACCGGGGACGTCCGGTGCACCGTTCCCCCAGTCATGGCTGATGGCATCCTCGCACCGCCCGCGCGGGGTACCCGTGAGGGTGATTCCGGAGAAATACGAAGCCGTCCACTGGGTGGGCGCACAGGTCGGTGGGGGTGGCACCGGTGGTGCGTAACTGAACTGAGCGACAGCGCCTCCACCGTTCTGGTAGTACTCCACGACAATCGTGTGCTGGCCGGCGGTCACTGAGGGGTTCGCGGTGTAGGTGGTCGGTCCCTGGTCCTTCCATCCGGTTATGACGGTGGCGCCGTCCAGGAGCACCCGGATTCCGTCGTCGGCGGTCGCGGTGAAGCCGTACTCACCCGAATCCAGATAGAGCGTCCGGCTCCACCGGACCGAATAGCCGGACCCACCGAGGCCACCGATCCCGGGGCCCGCATCCCCCCAGTCAAAACTGATGTCGCGGTCACAACGCGAACCCGCCGCCGGCCCGGACAGCGTCATGTTGGCGAAGTAGTCGGCGGCCCATTGTGTGTCCGGGCAGGTGACCGCCTTCGCCGTGCCTGGGTCGACGACGGCCAGCACAGCGAACTGGATGGAGAGGATCGCGAGGAGCCCAGTCAGGACACGCCGGTGCCCCAACCTCCGGCGTCTTCCCCTAAACATTTCCGTTGCTCCTGATCGAAATTTTTCGCCGGATCATTCCTAAGCCTCCCCGGCGGTGCCGGCTGCCGACCGTCGAGGCCCGCGGAAAAAACTCCGCGCCGTACGCCTATGCTCGCTGTAGACAATCCGGTCGACCAGCACGTAACGAACACTGACAGCGATTGCCAAAGTAGCGAGAGTGGCTACCCCGATACTTGTATGCCACCGGTCCACAAAAATTCCGAGCAGCGGCAGCCGGACGACGAGATCGACGTTGTTCAACAAGGCGAACGGCACGTACCGTCGAATCATTGACTGTTTTCCGCGCTCCCAGACAAACAGGTCGCAACCGACGAAGTTCCACAGGATGGCCACCTGTGTCGCGATCACCGCAGCCGGCAGATAATGCATTCCAGCGTGGTGCAGGAGTGCGGTTCCAAAAACATTCGGCAATACCCCGGAGACGCCTACGAGCACAAACCGTGCCGCCCGTGGCAGCCGGAGCGACAAGAGCAGCCGCATAAAGCGGACGCCCTCCGACGCCGAAGCGTTCGATGTTCCGGCATGACGTTCACCGAATACATAACCGACCTCGACAACCCGCAACCGACCGGCCCGGACCAGCAGCTCAAGCAGGATCTTGTACCCGTCCGGACGGAGCCGGTCGAGGTCCAGCGCCGCGATGCGGACGAGGAAGAACCCGCTCATGACGTCCGACACACCACGCAGGCGCAGCGGGAAAAGTATGCGGGACAGCAGGTTCGCGCCAGATGACACAAGTCGGCGGCCACTGTTCGCCAAGCCCGGGGCACTACCGCCATTGGCGTACCGGCTACCGATAACAACATCGACATCTCCCGCGCCAGCCGCGGCAAAAAGTTCGGGAATCACCTCCGGTGGATGCTGCAGATCACCATCGATGATCACAGCATAGTCGGCGCGGCACAGTCGAATGCCTTCGGTGACAGCTCCGCCAAGTCCGCCTACCCGGTAGGGTGCGGGACGGTGATGGATACGGACCCGTATTCGGACCGAACCACGGAGCGCATTTATGATCTCCGGTGTGGCGTCGTCCGAATCGTCGACGAAGATAATCTCGCTGGGCAGATCGGCCAGCGCGGCGTCAAGCCGGCGCAGGAGTGCCTCGATATTCGCGGCCTCGTTCCGAGTCGGCACTACCACCGACACCATTACTTGCTCGTCCAGCCGGTAGCCGGTCACGGCTGTGGTGCGCATGCTCGAAAGCACCGCCGAGGAAGCTCGTGGCCGCGGCACCAGGTCTACCAGCTGCGCATCGAAAATGCGCTCATCAGGCATGCTCATCGCTGGTCTCCCCCCGTTCGGGACGGCGGCCGACGCGGCAACCGTCCACTGGGTACGTCAGATGCCATGACCGGGATTTCCCGGCCTGGCAGGTCAGCTGTTGTCGCGCTCCTTTGCTGTTCGCCGGCTTCTCCCGGGTCCCCCAAACGCGCTCCCGGGATTCCCGCCGGAAAAACCCAGCACAAAAACCAGCATGCTCGGTGTCGGCGACCAGGCTCCCGAAATCCGCGCCGGGCGGACCCGGTCCACCGCGAATGCTGTCGCCGAAGAAATCAGGTCAGGCGGGAAGTAGCCACCCCGATAAGTTTCCGACCCAACTGGATCAGAACGAAAACAGCTCGGCTGACAGGCATCCGACAGGTTGGTTTCGGTAAGAAGTCGGGACAAGAACTACGAATATGGCTCCCCGGATCAACTCCGCTGATGGGCTCGCGGCCCGAAGGTGCAAGGTGGGCCAAAGGTGGCGCGATCATCCTCTTTCGCGCCACCGGCGGCCCGCAGGTGCAAGGTGCAAGGTGCAAATCGTTCCGGTGTGCAGCGAACGTACCAGGAGCCGATCGAGGCCAGGGGCAGCCGAGATGTTACCCACACGTATCGATTGGTTTTCATCGCTGATGATCATGTCGTGAAATCGACCAATGCTACCGTCAGTAATGCGCTGACGTGCGAAAACTACTTAGCGTAATCAAAACGGATTCGCCAACCGGATGCTGTTTACAGGCTATGAACCGCGCCACAGACATCCTTCAGGGGCCTCTGTTTGGCCTTCCGTTGTGTCTGAAGTTGTGGGTGACATTTATGCGACACCGCGAGGCTTCGATGCACCACGGCGCCGCTTGGATGCCCGGCTCCGCCGGCCCGCTCACCTTGGTGCGTAATGTCACGCCAGCACGGATTCGAAACACGCCCTAACACGGTCGGCAGCTGGGCACGGCCACTCGGCCACCGGCCGCGCGTTCCTGTCTCCGTCTCCGCGTCGCCGCGGGTGCCAAAACTCCCGGCAGCCTGGAAGGACATGGAAAGGACCGCTCGCGGGACGGTCATTCCTGTCATCGGCTGCCGGGAGCCCGTGGTCATCTGGCCGTGGGAAAGACACCATATTTGTCGATCCCGGACCGCACCAGCGAGAGGGCGGTCGGGTCGGTGGCGAGATTCACCTGGTCCATAAAACTGAGTGCGAACAGGCCCATGGATGTCGCCTGCCGAATATAGGCATCGGTGAACAATGTTTTCAGATCGGCGGTCCATGTTTTCTGCGAACCGTTGTCCGGCTTGAAGTGAGCCACCATGACGGGACCGTACTGCCCAAGCATCCGAGTCATGTCCAGGATGTCCTGGCTGTTCGAGTCCGACTGCATTGCCTGGAAGCTCTGGAAGTCAGACTGGCGCATCACGTCCGCGAAGTAGGGGAACATCGACCGGCCGCCGCCCGTACTCGGGTCGTCGTAACGGGCCTGCCAGCCTCCCCAGCCCAGGGAGACCTTGGCGTTCGGGGCCACCGAGTGGAAGATGGACATTGCCGCCAGGTATTTGTCCTTGAGGGCAAGGTAGTAGTTCGTCACCTCTGGGCTCGGCGCCCAGGCATTGGTCTGGCAGGCGTAGGTCTGGAACTCCGTGAACAGCGTGACATAGAGTGGTGGACCGCCGGCCGCGCCCTTGAAGATATCAGCAAGCTGGCGGGTGTCATCGAGAAAAGCCGTGGACAGCGGGTAGTCGCGGCCACAGGCCGGGCCATGGGAGGTCTGATTGGTACCGACCTTGCCGGTTCCGTCAAGCCAGACCACGAGATGAATCGAACGACCGGACGCATAGGTCTGCGGAATTCGATTGCTCGCCCAGTCCCGGAGGAATCCGAGGTCGCTGGGCGAGTTGTACCAGGTGGTGAACATTCCGAGCCCGGCCGCGATGGGTGACGCCGCGTCGCTGTCCAGAGCCGGTCCGAGGCCGAAAAGAAGCTTTCCGGAGCTGTTCGCGGTGGGTGGTGAGGCGAGCGGGGCTGACGGCAACGATACGAGGCTCGGCGGGATCCCCGGGGACGTGGTCACCCGCATGGCCGGCGACGTTGTCGATGCCGGTGTAGCCGAAGGCGTCCCACCGGCCGCCGGGCCGGCCGCGGGCCGCCCGTTGCTGCCCGCGGCCGACGCCAGGGCGACCGGTGGAGTGAATGATGATGCCGGCACACCCGCGGCTGGCCGGGAGACGGCCCGCGTCGGGGGCTGGCAACCGGCCAAACCGAGGAAGGCCACGGTGACGAGTGAAATGAAGCCGACAGTCGCGGGGCCGGTACGAGCAAGCTTTGCGGTCACAAGCAGGTCCCGTCTGATCGAGATCAGTGGGCACAGCCTACGGGGCTGCCCTCGAGAGGCATCAACCGGATGCCCCATAGGCTGAATTAATGCCACAAAGTAACCGACCCGGCGATGGCGGCGACCGCGTCACCCCGTCCGTTGCAGGATCTTGCCATAGCCATCCGCATAGCTGACGTCGAGCTCGTGCGAGACGCGGAGAAGGACGGGACCGCGCACGTAGAGGTACTCGGCCTTCGCCGGGTCCGCAGCCTGCGACATGAGGAAACGCTGTCGCTGCTGGGCGTCGGCAGGAGTGCGGAAGACCTCCACGCAACCGCCCAGCCAGACGCTTCCCGGGTTCGTGTCCGGCAGCCCGTCGCGGGGTACCCGGCTGTCGACGAAGGCGGCCTTGGAGATGTAGCCACTCGATTGGCCGAAAAGATGGTCACTGTCCGTCGCAGCCGTATAGATAATGCTCGATGTCACCGGAAGCCCAGAAGCCTTGAGCTGAGCGATCAGCTCCGACGCGCTGAGGTCGCCTGGTGTGCCTGGCTGTGCGGGAGCGATCTGGGGGTCGGCAGGCAGTGTGGGGCCGGGCTGACCCGCCCCGGCGATCGCCCCCGTGGTGGGCGAGGCTACCGTGCCCGCGACAGTCGCTGCTGTACCGGCCACGGCGCTGCCGCCGCCCGAAGCACGACCTGACGAGCACGCGGCCACGAGCAGCGTGCACATAATGACCAGTCTCACCGTCTTCGACACCGAACTCCCCATGGCCGTGTCTCGCGTCGTCATGTCCTGGAATGGTGGGCCGGCCTGAATCGGCTATTGGCTCCGCCCGCCGTCAGGCCCCGGTCCAGCCGGCCGTGCTGATCCGATCCGTTGGCCAGATCAGCACGGCCACTGTCGAGACGGATGTCAGGCGTCCCCGGGCCCGCAGGCCGTGCCGTCCCCGTTCGTGTCCAACTTCAGTTGATCGCGCTTGTTCACCGGTATCGGGCCCAGGCCGTGCTGCCGCAGCCACTGGCAGCGGTCATGAGTGCCCGGCGGGAAGTTCACCGGCACGCACTGGGTCGGCAGCCCATAGTGGTGGTCACACCCGTCGACGTACTCGCTGGGAAGCCTGACCGCCGGTACCGGGGTCACCCGCTGATCGCTCGTTGTTGGCAACAGGCCCGGAGCCGGCGTCCGCGAACCCGTGATCGTCACCTCAGGGCTGGCGGATACGGCGCCGTCAGGGGCCGTGCCGGCACGCGGACTGGCGGTGGCCACATATGGGGACGTGGCCGCCGCCGGCCTGGGCGTCGCGGCGCTGGAAACTCCCGTATCGGTGTTTCCCACCACCGTCACCGCGACGGCGAGGAACACCGCGACCAGGCTCCGCCTGAGGACACGGTCGAGTCTTCCCGGTTCATCGGTCATGAGGGCTCTGCTCCTTCCGGTACCCCGTCTCATCCCACATGCACCCAGCGAGCGACCGACGGGATGTTGTTGGCATCGGTGACGAACAACATGTAATCGCCGGGCGGGGCAATGTTTGTGTTGGCGGTGAGCGTCACTGTCAGCTGACCGTTGTTGTTGACGGTTATGGGGAGGTCCACCGAACGCTGGTTCGGGTCCGACGAGTGCGTTACCGCCGCCGGCCGGATCAGCTGCGCGGACTTGATGACGACGTTGGACGTCGTGCCCACCGACTGGGTCGAACCATAGGCCCACGTAGCCGCCGCTGCCGTGATCGTCGGTCGGATCCCGTTCAACAGGTAAGGTGGCGTGTAGATCGAGACTCGCATATCGAACGAACCGTCACCCGGATTGTTCCCGATCGCGAGAACATGGCCGTCCGGCAGCAGCAGTGCCGACGAATGGTACGTCCTCGGAATCGGGTCGGTGGCCATCGGTGTGAAGCTGTTCGCGACCGGATCGTACATCGACGCCTCGTACACCGGGTCGGCCCGATTATGTAGGCCACCGCCAGTCTCGAACACCTTCCCATCCGGGAGGATGACCGCGGAGACGTACATCTTGCCGGTCGGCAGGTTCGCACCAGGGACATAGGTCGGATTCGCCTTGGACAGGTCGATGAGATCCGTCGTGTTGTTCGCGTCAACGTTGGTCTCGATGTTTCCCCCGCCGAAGGTGGCGACACGCTGGGCCTGCGCCGGCGGCAGCAGAACCGACATCGACTGGTCCCGCTGATCTTTCAGCCGGAGTCCGGGCACATCGGTCACCTGACCGGTGTCAACGTTGTAAAGATTAGCCCCGGGACCACCGTTGACGTTGTTGCCGAACACGTGTGATCCGGTGTAGAACAACCGGCCGTCCTGCAGAAGAATCATTGATGGGTACAGCCCCCAGAAACGGTAGGTCTGGGTCGGCCGCGGATTGTTCCACTTTCCGCTGGCACTGTAGAAGCGCTCGACCTCGACGGAACCGTTGCCGTTCTCGTCCAGCCCGCCGAGCGAGATCACGTCACCGTTACCGAGCTCCGTGGCGGACGGATACCAGTGACCCGTGTTGAGATCGTTCACCCGCACGTACTGATTCGTCGTCGGATCGAAGATATAGGAGGACTTGATGCCTTCGTAGCCATGGTCCGCGGTCGGGTACGCCTTGTTCCCACCCATCACCAGCAGTCGACCGTCGGCAAGCTGGACGTGACCGGTACAGAAGAAGTCATCAGGAGTGGAGACATCGGCGAAGGCGCCCGTGCTGGGATTCCACACCGACGTCTTGAAGGTACCGGCCGCGAACTGGTTGGGGTCATTACCCGACCCCGCGATGAGCAGCACGTTACCATTCTTGAGAAGTGCGGCATGGATGGCCCGGACAGGTGACTGGTAGCTGAGCACCTGCCATGATCCCTTGGTGCACGCATCACCCGCCGTGCAGGTGGAGTGTTCGG
>NZ_CAKJTM010000006.1:0-7101 GCF_917627345.1 Protofrankia sp. CiP3
TGTGCCCCACCCGGTGCCCCACCAAGCGCTCCGGACGCAGACCCGGCCAACCGAAAAGGCCGTCATCCATCGTCGTCCATTCGGCATCCATCGATCAGTTAGCCAGCTGCCACAGCCGCACCGTCTCATCGCCGTTGCCGCTGGCCAGGAGTGTCCCAACCGGGGAGAACCCCACCGACGTCACCCAGCTGCTACCGCTGGTCAACGGCTGGCTGGTCAGCGGCTCGCCGAGCGGCTGGGGTGCGGCCGGGTCGGCCACGCCCCACAGCCGCACCGTCCCGTCGCCACCCGCACTGGCCAGGAGCGTCCCATCAGGAGAGAACGCCACCGACCGCACCCAGCTGGTCTGGCCGGTCAGCGGCGGGCCGAGTGGGCGGGGCGCGGTCAGGCCGGCCACGTCCCACAGCCGCACCGTCCCGTCGCCACCCGCACTGGCCAGGAACCTCCCCGTCGGGGCGAACGCCACCGACCGCATCTGGCCGACCTGGCCGGCCAACGGCTGGCCGAGCGGACGCGGGACGGCCGGGTCTGCGACATCCCACAGCCGCACCGTGCCATCCCAGCTGGCGCTGGCAAGCGTGCGCCCGTCCGGGGCAAACGCCACCGACTCCACGGCGTCGGTGTGACCGACCAGTGGCCCGCCCAACAGGTGGGCGGCGGCCCGATCGGACACATCCCACAGTCGCACCGTGTGGTCGAAGCCGGCGCTGGCAAGCGTCCGCCCGTCCGGGGCGAACACCACCGACCACACGGCACCGGTATGGCCGACCAGCGGTTTACCGAGCGGGCGGGGGACGGTCGGGTCGGTGACATCCCACAGCCGCACCGTCCAGTCCTCACCGGCGGTGGCCAGCGTCCGCCCGTCCGGGGAGAACGCCACCGCGTACACCCCACCGGTGTGCCCGGTCAGGGGCTGGCCGAGCGCGCGGTGAGCGGTCGGCACGGTGACATCCCACAGCCGCACCGTGCCGTCGCCACCGGCGCTGGCAAGCGTCCGCCTGTCCGGGGAGAAGGCCACCGACCGCACCTCGCCGGTGTGGCCGGTCAGCGGCGGGTCGAGCGCCCGGAAGGTGGGAACCGGCGTCGGCGGGGCGGAAGTGGCGGTAGCCGACGACCGAGGAGGATCAACGACGGGGCCCGGCTGTTCCAGGGATGTGAAAGCGAGGACTGCGCCGACCAGGAACAGCGCGACAACGGCAACCGCAACGAGGATACGGCGGCGCAGGACCGGGGCGTCAGGCTCCTGCCGTGATTCGCGCACCGTCGGGGACGGTGCCGGCGGGATGGCCACGGACAGCTGGTCGGCGGCGGCACGGATATCGTCGTCGAGGCGCAGCCTGATACCGGAGCGTGCGGTCCATCCCGGGCCGTATGCGGTGGCGGCGGCGCGAGCGAGGTCGAGAGCGAAGGCGTGCGCGGAACGGTGGCGGGCTTTCGGGTCCGCGGCCAGCGCCCTCATGATCACATTTGCGATCGGGGCGGGCACCCCGGCTGACACCCCGGCTGGCGCCGGGGGAACGGTGCCGAGGTGCGGCGGCGACAGGCTACCCGCGGACGGCCTCGGATCGAACGGCGGCACCCCGGTCAGCAGCTGGTAGAGCACGATCCCGAGGGCGTACACGTCGGTGGCCGGTCCCAGCTGACCGCCGGCGTTCCGCTGCTCGGGGGCCATGTACCGCGGGGTCCCGACAACCGCACTGGCCGCGGCCGCCGATCCTGCCACGATCTTCGCAATGCCGAAGTCGGTGACTTTGACCAGGCCTGCATCGTCAAACAGGATGTTGTCCGGTTTGATGTCGCGATGCAGGACCCCCGGTCATGGGTGTAGGACAGCGCCGCGGCAACCGCCAGTCCGACCGCGCACGCGGCCTGCGGCGACATGCCGGACCGGCGGTGGGTCAGCGTCCCTCCGCCCAGCCTCTCCATGACGATCAGGTGCAGGTCGTCCTCGGCGACATAGTCGTGGACCCGCACCACATGTGGATGATCAAGAGCGGCAAGCAGCTGCGCTTCCGCCGCGAATCCCGCGGTAGCGCCGTCGGGATCCGCCACCAGAATCTTGATTGCGACGTCGCGGTTCAGTCGACGGTGCCGGCCGGCCAGCACCAATCCGAACGTGCCCCAGCCGAGGACCTCGCCCAGCTCGTAGCCGGGTAGCGCCGCGTCGACCCGCGCCGGGTCAAACTGCATGTACCAACGGTATCCAGCGCGGGTCACGGCCGGTGAAAGCAACCAGCCGGTCGACAGCAGCGGCATTCGCCGGCACCCCGACTTCCGGGCCGAAGGCGCCGCCGCGGTACTGGGGCTGAAGCATGTCGCGTAGCGCCGCCAACGCGAACTCCGCCTCTTCGGCGCTGAACGGCAGCGGTTGGCCGGTGGCCGCCGCCAAGTCCCACCCGTGCACCACGTACTCGCCGACCATCATCCGGTAGACGAAGGGACCCGGCGTGGGGGGCCCGGTGAGCGCGACCATGGCTTGCGGCCCGCCGGCACGCCAACGCCGCAGCACGCTGGCGGCTACGTCCGCGAAGTCCGTGGCAGGCTCGGGACCCGGTCCAAGCGTTTTCGGGTCCGCTCCCGACCGTCCGGCAAAACCGGCATCGAACATCCGCAACCAGCTCACCATGTGCTCGACCAGCGCCTGAACGTCGAAGTTCGGGCACGGCGTCGGCCGTTGCAGGGCATCCGTCGCAACAGCCGCGATCAGCGCCCGCGCCCCGGCCAGCACGCCCTCCAGCATCGCGCCGCCGTCGGCGTCCGAGGCTCCCGTCACCTGACCTGGCATGTCAGAAGCTGTCGGCGTCACCCTGCCCACCCTAGACCCATGACCCTAACCTATGGTGGGACAGTTGGTTACTGAAGCGGACTGCCAACGGGAGCGATCGTCAGAAGCGGATCACATTCAGGGCCGGCACGTCCGCCGAACATCGGGTAGACAACGCGATGTCAGACTCCGGACGCTTCAGATTTTGATGAGAGTAACCCGCCTGCCACAGAGCACCGCGAGCTCGTCAGGATCCGACGTGAGCACCGTGACCGGACCGGGGACGGCGAGCGCGGTGGCGCAGAGCATGGCGTCGATCGCGCATTTGTGACCATGCAGACCCGCATCACCCAGGAGAGCCGCCGCATGGCGGGCGATGTCCTCGGTGGTGGGCTCGATGATGATGCGGGACAGGGTCCATTCGAGAGCCGGACGCCTGATGTGCGGGTGCACCACCTCGACCAGCGTCGCCGCACTGGTGATCACACGCATGTCGTCGGCGCGGGCCAGTGCGAGCCAGGCGGTGACCTCGCGGTCGCGCTGTACGGCTTTGGCGAGTCCTTCACTGTCCAGCACAAGAGTGCCGCCCGGCACTACGGGCGCGCGGATCATGCCATGCTCAAGCCGGCGATGCCCTGCTGCTCGCGGGCGCGCAGCAGGGCATCGCGCCTGGTCTGAATCTCGTCATCGGTGATCGGTCCGTGTTCGGCCTCCGCGACCGCGATCAGGTCGTTGAGGTTGTCGCGTTCGATCTGGCGCGCGACGGCCGCGGCGACGTATGCGGACAGGCCCGAGGGGCCGCCGCGGGCGCGGGCCGCCTCGGCGACGTCCCGAGGCATTGTGATCGAGTACTTCTGGGTAGGCTCGCTCATACTCCTTATGCTACCTCGGGTACTCCCGCTGGATGGTTGACCGCACGACCGCGTCAGCCAGAAACGCCGAGCGGAAAGGCAGGACGGAAAGGCGACCGGCCACCCTCCGCGCTGTGCACTCCGCACGCCGGGCACGACCGACGGCTGTACCGGACGCGGATCGTGACATTCTTGGCCCATGGGTGATGGGGGCGAAGCATCTGACACGTCAGGTTCGGGCAGCGACGATCGCTACGACTTCTTCGTCAGCTACACCGGCGTGGACGCCACCTGGGCGCAGTGGATCGCGTGGCAGCTTGAGGCCCGGGTGCGGTTCGGTGAGCGGTCGGCGCGGGTGTTCGTGCAGGCGTGGGACCTCGTCCCGGGCACGAACCGGGCGGCCAGCATGCACCGCACGCTGCCGGCGTCGGCCCGGGTGGTGCCCGTCCTGTCCCCCGCGTATCTGGCCGACTCCCGGTACGGCAACGCCGAGTGGCTGGCGATCTGGCCGGATGACCCCGAGGGGCTCAAGCGCCGGATCGTGCCGGTCCGGGTCGCGGAGTGCCAGCCCGAGGGCCTGCTGCGCTCAACCACCTACATCGATCTGGTCGGCCGCGACGAGACGGCCGCCACCGACACGCTGCTCGCGGGGATCACCGCGTCCGTCAAAGGCCGAGCCAAGCCCGCCGTCGCCCCGCAGTTCCCCGGCCAGGACGGTCGCGCAGCGTGCGGTGCCGACCAACCGGATTTCCCCGGAGCTGCCAGTGCGGTCACCGCCGCGGGCAGGACAGCCGCGGGCGGGACAGCCGCGGGCAGGCCGGGCAAGGCCACGGAGCCGGCCGTCACGGTGCTGCACATCTCCGACACCCAGTTCGGGGCGCACCACGTGCGCGGCAATACCGGGCTGACCGAGGCCGACCGCGCCCACTCATCGCTGTTCGGACGGCTGCACGACGATCTGCGGGGCCGCGCCGAGGTCGACGGCCTGCGGCCGGACCTCGTCGTGGTCACCGGCGACCTGACCGAGGCTGGCGACGAGAGCGAGTTCGACCAGGCGTACGACTTCCTCGTCGCGCTGGCGGAGCGCCTGGAACTCGACCGGAACCGGTTCGTGGTCATTCCCGGCAACCACGACGCCAACCGGCTGCTCTGCCAAGCCCACTTCATTCATGAGCAGGCGCACAAGCGGCGGCCGGAACCACCGTACTGGCCGAAGTGGAAATTTTTCGACGCCCTGCTGCGGCGGTTCTACGGTGTCGACGCCGTGATCGGCTTCGCTGTAGGCGCCGAATGGTCACTGGTCGAGATCCCCGGCCACAAAGTCGTCGTGGCCGGACTGAATTCGACGATGGCCGAAACCCACGAGGAGCACTACGGCTGGCTCGGTGAAGACCAGCTCCGCAGCGTCGCCGAGGCGTTGCGCCGCTACGAGCGGGATGGCTGGCTGCGGATCGGCGCCGTGCACCACAACCCCATCCGGGACGCCACCTCGGATGACGAGAACCTGCGTGACGCCGACGACCTGGACCGCATCCTCGGCCCGCGCCTGAACCTGCTGCTGCACGGCCACACCCACGACGGCCAGGCCAACTGGCTGTCGCAGTCCACGTTGCCGGTCGTCGCCACCGGCAGCGCTGCGGTCGACGCGCAGGCCCGCCCGGCTGAGGTGCCCAACCAGTACCAGCTGCTCCGCATCAACCGGGACGGCTTCACCCGCTATGCCCGCCGCTATGAGACCGACCAGAAACGCTGGACGGGTGACCTGCGCATCGACCCGGCCGGTGACTCCTGGTCGGTACGCACACCGAGCGCGTTCCGGTCGGTGCACACGGCCTTCCCGCCACAGCCCCCGCTCCCCGACGCGAATGACGACACCGAGGGCGAACCAGGCCCACACCGGCGCGGACAGTATGGCCGGGGCATGGACGGCGACGGCCATACCGACGGGTCGCCCGGGTCGCCACTGCGACCGCCCGACAGGCTGGACGAGGTCGCCGAGGTGGCCCGCCTGCGCCACCCGGACGCGACGGTCACGCGGATCGAGGCGTCCGGCAAACTCCCCGCCCACCTGCGCATCCGCCGCGCCGAGGGCCGTGTCATCGAGCAACGGGTCGTCGGCCTGATCACCGGCGAACTCGCAAACAGCCACCTGGACGTGGCGGCGGTCGACAAGTTCACCACGACAGTCCGGGCGCCGTACCTGGCCGCCTTCGGGACGGGCCTGTTCACCGACCTCGTCTACATCACCGGGACGCAGGCCACGCCGGAGCTGGTCGACCACGCCGAGCGGCGCGGGGTACGGCTGCTGAGCATGCCCGAGTACCAGGGCGTGCTGGACCTGCGCGGCTACGTCGAGCGGCAGACCGACCGGCTGCGCGCCGACCGAGACTACCCACCCGAGCTGTACGTACAGCAGCACATCCGGCGGGTCGACCGTACGGCCGCCGCGGCCGGCGGCCCGATGACCTCCAGCGCCCTCGATCAGATCATCACATGGCTGACCACCGACGAGGCCCGCTTCATCCTCGTGCTCGGCGACTCCGGGCACGGCAAGACCTTCCTCACCCACGAACTCGCCCTGGCGTTACCCCACCATCTGCCGCACGTCGACTCGATGCTCATCGAGCTGCGGCACCTGGAGAAGTCCCTCGAGATCGACCGGCTCGTCGCCCAGCACCTAGTGGACTCTGAGGTCCGTCGGCCGGATCTGGACGCCTTCCGCTACATGCTGGCGCAGGGCCGGCTGATACTGATTTTTGATGGTTTCGACGAACTCGCGGCCCGCGTCACCTACGAGCGCGCGAGTGCGCACCTCGACACCATCCTGGCGGCCCTCGATAACCGGAGCGGTTCCGATGCTGGCGGCCCGGTGGCGACCGCCAGCCGGGCGAAGATCGTTGTGACGAGCCGGGCCGAGTTCTTCCTCACCGACGACGAGGTGTTGAAAAAGACTGGGGAGAAGGTCGAGCGGACGCTCGGCCAGCACATCGTCCGGCTGACGGAGTTCACCCCCGGACAGATCCATGACTTCCTGGTCAGACGCTTCACCCGGGCACTGTCGGTGGAGATTCCCGACACCGGCGCCCGCCGCGCGAAAGCACACCAACGGGCAACAGCCCGCCTCGAGCTGATCCAGGAGGTGCGGGACCTCCCCGATCTGGCAGGTAACCCCCGGCTGCTGATGTTCATCGCCGAGCTGGCGGAGACGCGGTTGGACGCGGCGCGCCAGCGTGGCGGCACGGTGACCGCGGCCGACCTGTACCGGGAGCTGGTCGAGCAGTGGCTGGCCTACGAGCAGAAACGCTCACCGGAACTCACGGTCGACGAACGGAAGGCCGCTGTCACCGAACTGGCCGTGGCCATGTGGCGCGACGGCGAAGCGTTCATCGCGGTGACCCGGCTGACCGAGATCGCCGCCGGGGCGCTCCAGTCGATGCGGGACCCGCGTGGTCTGACCCCGGCCGAGGCCGCACATCTCCTCGGTTC
>NZ_CAKJTM010000006.1:7496-8452 GCF_917627345.1 Protofrankia sp. CiP3
GCTGATGGAGTACCTCGTCGCCGCCGATATCGCCCGCCGGCTCGCCGATCAGGCCGGTCAGGCCGGTGGTCTGCTCGCGGCCCAGGAGATGTCGGAACTGATGGCGGACTTCTTCACCGACCTGGCCGGCCAGGATGCGGCGGCCCGCTGGGCGCAGGACACCGTCGACAACGCGGACGCGCCCGCGGTCGCGAAGGCGAACGCGGTGGTCGTCGCACGGCGCCTGGGCATCAAGCTGCGGACGAGAGCGAAACTGGCCGGCACCGATCTCGCCGGGCAGGACCTCTCCGGCCGAGACCTGCGCGGTGCGGACCTGCGACGAGCGAACCTGACCGACGCCCGCCTCGACCGCGCCGACCTGCACGGCGCCGACCTGCGGGACGCGGTGCTCACCGGCGCTTCCCTGACCGCGACCGCGCTGTCCGGTGCGGACCTGACCGGAGCGAAACTGACCGGGGCGACGGTCCGCGACGTCAGCGCCGACGGGCTGATCGCCCGCGACGCCGATCTCGACGGCATCCAGATCATCGGCGGGACGCTGCCTGGGCTCGACCTGGCGGGCGCGTCGATGCGGGGCGCGCGGGTGACTGGCGCCGGGCTCACCGGGGCGGACCTGACCGGCGTGGATCTCCGCGGTGCCCGCCTGGTCGACACGGACCTGACCGGCACAGTACTGACGGGGAGCCGATGGTCACGGGCAGGGGTTCTCGGTGGGTGCCTCGGTTCGGCCCGGGACGCGCCCGAGCTGGCCGTGGCAGCGGTCGCCGGGCGGGATCCCGCCCAGGTGATGCCGCAGTCGGCGCCCTCACCGCAGTACGCAGTCGCCTTCTCCCCAGACGGCACCATGATCGCCTCTGGGGGTGGCGACGGCACGGTCCGACTATGGGACACCGCCACCGGCCGTGAACTGCGCACCCTGACCGGCCACACCGACTCGGTGCGGTCGGTGGGGTTCT
>NZ_CAKJTM010000006.1:8855-52425 GCF_917627345.1 Protofrankia sp. CiP3
CGAGCTGCGCTCCCTGACCGGCCACACCCACTGGGTGTGGTCGGTGGGGTTCTCCCCAGACACCACCATGATCGTCTCTGGGGGTGACGACGGCACGGTCCGGCTGTGGGACACCGCCACCGGCCGTGAACTGCGCACCCTGACCGGCCACACCCACTGGGTGTGGTCGGTGGGGTTCTCCCCAGACACCACCATGATCGTCTCTGGGGGTGTCGACGGCACGGTCCGGCTGTGGGACGTCGCGACCGGCCAACAGATCGCGACCGTCATCAGCGTTCGGAACGGGTGGGCGGTGCTGCTGGCGGACGGCCTGTACAAGCTGGTCGGTGAGCCGGCCGGCTCCTTCTGGTGGATGATCAAAAACGTCCGGTTCGAGCCTGGCGAGCTGGACGGCTACGACCCCACCATCCGGCGCCTTCCGCCGGACGCGCCGCTGCCCCTGCCCGCCGACTGACATCCCGTCACGCCCTGGGTAGCTCCGCCCGGCCCACGGCCCTCCCGCCGGGGCGGTATCTTCCGCCCGCGCTGACCGCCGGCCTCCGAGCCCCACGGTAGGAGCCGGCTCAGCTGTACATCAGGGACCCCGGGGTGGCGAGCGGCTCGCCGGTCTCCAGCCACGTCTTCAGACCCGACAGAATCATCGGCCAGCCGCCGTAGAGCTCCTCATTCGCGTCCTCGCGCAACTGGTCATGGGTGACGGTCAGGCGGCACGAGTCGCCGATCGGTTCGATCTCCCAAGTGATTCTGGAGGTGCCCTCACTTTTCACCTCGTCGCTCCAGAGCATGGTTGCGCTCTGGACGAGCCGGCGCGGCGGGTCGATCTCGAGGTTCTCCCCCTCGCCGAGCGGACCGGGAGCGCCCGGAGCACCCATCTCGTAGCGCGAGCCCGGTGTCCAGTCCGAGATGGCCCTTGCACCGAAGTTGTACTTGCTCCTGATCTCGGGATCGGTGATCGCCTCCCACAGCCGCTCCGGGGTGGTGCGGATGTAGATTTCGAAAACCTTCTCCATGGAATTCTCCAGTCGCTGCTTGATGCCACTGAGCGCAGCGGCCCAGGGCTCGGCGTACTTGCTCACCCACCGGTCGTGGACGAGCCGGATCGGGACCGGGTTCAGGAAATGGAGCTTCTCTCGTCCGCGCCGCCTGGTGACCACCAGGCCCGCCTCCTCAAGCTGCTTGAGGTGCTTCATCACGCCGAAACGGGTGATGTCGAACCGCGCCTCGAGCGCGCTCAACGTCTGCCCGTCCTCGCGGAAGAGCTCGTCGAGCAGCGCCCGCCGCGTCGGATCAGCCAGCGCTCTGAACACCGCGTCCACGCCCTCGAAGATAGGTGACCATTTAGTCACCCGTCAACAGATGATCACGCCACGCAGTGGAGCCTTACTGGCCTGACTCGGCTGACTCACACCCCTTCAGCCGCAGGCGTTCATGCGGGCCTGCCCCGCGCCGGCTTCGGCGGGCGGGGCAGGCTGGCGTTGATCGTCAGTGGGCGAGCAGGCGTGTCAGTGGGCGAGCGGGCATCAGTGTGCGAGCAGTGCGTCAAGCTTGGTGAACGAGCTGCTCCAGCCCTCGCGTGTCATGTTTTCCATCTTCTCGGTGAAGGGGCCCTGACGCAGCACCAAGCGGGTCTTGCCGCCCTCATCATGGAACTCCAGGCGCATGTACATCTGGGCGATCCCCTCGAAACCGGGAATACCCTCCACCTCCTCGGTGCCCACGAGGAGCTCGTTCTCGACGACCTCGGTGAACGTCGCGTTGACCGGCGAGCGCATGGTCGGGTCATCGTCGCTGACCATTACCAACCGCTGATAGCCGCCTACCCGGGCGTCGACCTCGACGGTGTCGCGGGGCACAGAAAACCCCACCGGGCCGAACCACTGCGCGATCTGATCGGGGTCGACGAACGCCCGGTAGACGAGCTCCCGGGGCGCGTTGAAGATCCGGGTGATGACCAGTTCGTTGGTTGCCGGGGAATCTGCCATGGCGCTGTTCCTCTCTCGCTTATGTGACTTATGAATGGCTGATGTCTGGGTGATGTCATGTCACTGCTGTTGCTGGTCCTGTTGTTGGTCCTCCGCGGATGGCGCCTGCGCCTGCTGGATGTGTCGAAGGTGCGCGTCGAGCCGCTCGAAGTTTGCATCCCAGAACTGGCGATAGCGCTCCATCCACGTTGTGGCCTCCTGCAACGGCCCGGCGGTGAGAGCGCTCGAGCGCCACTGGGCCGTCCGACTTCGAGAAATCAGCCCAGCCCG
The DNA here is from genome assembly GCF_917627345.1 of Protofrankia sp. CiP3. Classification (NCBI taxonomy): domain Bacteria; kingdom Bacillati; phylum Actinomycetota; class Actinomycetes; order Frankiales; family Frankiaceae; genus Protofrankia; species Protofrankia sp. CiP3. Next base: position 11,108 of record NZ_CAKJTM010000006.1, read on the forward strand.
CTCGAGCACCTTGAGGTGTCGGGAGATCGCCGGCAGGCTGATCGAGAAGGGCTCAGCAAGCTCCGTGACGGTCGCGTCCCCCTCCGCCAACCGGGCCAGGATCGCCCGCCGGGTCGGGTCCGCCAGCGCCGCGAAGATCGTACTGAGTCGATCAGCTGCCATCGTATTTCACCCTGACGTTAATTAACTGATGGGTTAAACGTAGAACAGGGGCCGCCGCGCCGTCAAGCGCCGGCTGCCCGCGACCGCACGCGCTGATCGGCGTGGACGATCCATGACGGGTGCGCCGACATACGCAAACCGTGACCGTCGTCGACAGAGACCACCGCCGCGACGTCCACCACCGGTGAGCCACCCTGCCAGCTGCTGGCCCGCATACCCAAGGCGGTGCTCGAACGCGCGCTGGAAACAGGCCGCCGCTCTACGTCCAGATCCGCTGCCACCAGGACCACACACGGTCGCTTGCTCGTCGTCGCGTCCTCCTACCCGGTTGGCATACCTACATAATGTAGGTACATTCGGAGAGTGGAGACCATCGGGCTGCGGGAACTGAACCAGAACCCATCGAAAGCGGTGGCACGGGTGCGTGCCGGTGTTTCGATCCTCGTCACAGACCGCGGTAAGCCGATTCTGCGCATGGTGCCCGAAGTCGAAAACCCGGGCACCCTGGCGCAGATGGTCGCCGTCGGCGAAGCCAGGGCGCCTGCCGAGCGAGGCATGCCGGACGTGGTCCCCGATCTGGCACCCGGTGTCGAGAGCCTGGCCGACCTTCTCATCGCCGACCGCGACAGGGAACGACACCGTTGATCTACCTGGACGCCTGCGCCCTGTTGAAGTTCATCAGGCAGGAGAAGGAGACCGAAGCCCTGCGGGCTTGGCGCCGAGCGCTCCCGGACGGAGCCGAGTTGGTCACCAGCGAGCTGGCCACGCTCGAGATCACCCGTACTCTGGTGCGCGCGTGCGCGGACGTCCAACGCGTCCCCTACCTCACTGGGCTGGCCCTGCGCGGCGTGTATGTCGTGGATCTCTCCAGTGCCGTGCTCGCCCGCGCCGTGGCCTACCGGCTCCGGCAGCTGGGATCACTCGACGCGATCCACTTGGCCACCGCTGACCCGTTTCGCACCGAACTGACGGATTTCGTCACCTACGACCAGGAATTGGCGGCGGCTGCCACCGACCTCGGCCTTCCGGTGAGCGCACCATCATGAGGCCGGCTCCGCACCTGATCCTGCGGGACTTGGACACCAGGTCGACATGACGGCCGACGATCTCCTCCAGATCATCACGAAGGTCGACGATCTCGAAGCCAAGAGTCGAGTCGGGCGCCAGCACATACAGCAGGTCGACGTCCGATCCATCGGTGTCCTCACCGCGAGCCACCGAACCGAAGACGGACAGCTCGGCGACACCGTAGCGCCGGCACAGCTCGGCGATCCGGCTGTCACGAAGATCGACAGGCGCGTAGCCATTATCCCCGTCGGACAGCCACAACGGCACGGCTCAGGTCCCGCCTTCGCCCGGCATAGGCAGAATCCTCCAAGCCGCCGGACCCGCACGTATTCCCTATCGGCCGAGTGGAGAACCCGGAGCGGCGCGGCCTGGTCAGGTGAACCGCAGGACCAGATGGCCGCGGCTCCGGGTTGGTCTACCCTGGCTCCGCCAGCGGGTGCGGGCAGATCAGAAGGGGGGACGTCGTGTCCGAGGCGTTGATGAGTACGGCGGTTCGCTTGGGTTCGTCGTTGGACGCGTTGGCGGCATTGGCCGCCCATGTGCGCATAGAGACCGAGAATCTGCCGGCCGATCCGCGGGTACGTGCATTGCTGGCCGACATCGCCGTCGAAATGCTCGGCGAACGCGGCGGGTACGGCGGCGATGCCGCCCCGGTGGTGGGGCTGGCTCGTGCGTTCGTGCGGCAGGCAGCGGAGTTAATCGAAAATCCCGGCCGTGTCGGGAGCTGGGACCAAATCGACGTGCCGCTGCTGCAGAGCATCGGCCGTCTTTCGATGGCGATCTGTGACGCCGTGCGGATCGCTGCGGGCATGCTGCCTGACCTGGGTAGGCGCCTGGCTGCTCCCGGTGCGGACTTCCTTGATGTCGGGACGGGGACCGGCTGGTTGGCGATCGCTATGGCCCGTTCCTATCCCGAGCTGCGCGTAGTGGGTATTGACATATTTGAACCCGCGCTGAACCTGGCCCGCAGCAATATCGAAGCGGAACGCATGACCGGTCGCGTCGAAGTTCGACGACAGGACGTAACTGCCCTCGACAACGAGGCGGGATTCGACGTGATCTGGCTTCCGATGCCGTTCCTGCCTGCGGATGTCGTCCCTGCGGCGCTGGCTGCTGTTTCCGGTGCGTTGCGGCCGGGCGGCTGGCTGCTCGCGGGTACGTTCACCGGCCTTGATGACCGGTTGTCCAGCTTACTGACCGACCTGCGCACCGTTCGCTGCGGCGGCCATCCGTGGCGCTCGGACGAGCTCGTCCCGACGATCGCGGCGGCAGGCTTCAGCGACGTCGCTGAGGTTCCTCGGACTTGGCCGGCGCCTGCCCGCCTCTACGTGGGGCGCCGCCCCTGACCGGCGCGAGGCTCGGATACGAGGGCTGCCGCTGCTGGATCGTCGCCGTCCTGCTGGAACCGGGGCTTGGCCTGGCATGCTCGGGCCGCTGGCGCGGGATTGGGCGGGTCTCGGTTGCTGTGGGCGGCAGGTTCCTTGCCGTTTCCATTTTCCGCATGAAGCGGCCCGACCGTCGCCGCCCAAGTGTGGTTCGACGCCCGAGAACTCCCGCCACCGTCTCAGCGCTGGGCGACCCACCCCGGCTTTCGATCTGCGCGGGTCCCGATGTTCGCCGCCCGCGCGTTGCCCTCGGACTATGATGGCCGCGTCGTATGCTAGTGAGGTTCACCGCATGGTGGACCAGCTCACCCCTGCGCAGCTTGAAGCGCTCTACGTGCTCCTGCACAGCATGATGGGCCGCCTCGGCGGGGCCATCCCGTCCGAGACCGCCGCCGCCGCGGTGGTCGGCGCCGCGTCTCCGTTCGCAGCTGCGGGGCACCGCTTCCCCTTCATCGGAATCATGGATGGTGAGCCCGACCTGGCCGAACGGTCCGCCCAGATCCTCCGCGAGGAGTTGGGGAACCCATCCACGCGATCGTCGCCCGGCGGTTACGGCTTGGGATTGGATAGCGGAAGGCGCCCTGGTGGTGGGCGCCGACTGACGACAACGCGGCCGGGCGGGATGCCGGGGAGCCGCGAGCCGGACAGTCCTGTCCTCGGGCGCTCTTATGCGGTCACGGTGCCGTCGACAGGGTCGGCTTTCTGCGGCGGTGTGCGGTCCTGGGCGGCCTCGTGTTCGTAGCTCTGCCACCGGCCGAGGATGTCGCGCTGCGCGAGCGCCCCAAGCCGGTCGGCCTCCTCGGGGTTGGCCATGCCGAGCCGGGCGAAGCGGGACTCGGTCGCGGCGAACTCGCTGAACGGGATCGACGGCGCCCGGGAATCGAGCGAGAACGGCTGCTCCTCCGTGCGCGGATCGAACCGGTACAGGGGCCAGTAACCGGACCGTACCGCGGCCTTCTGGTGCGCCATGCCGTTGGTCATGTTGATGCCGTGGGCGATGCAGTGGCTGTAGGCGATGATCAGTGACGGGCCGTCCCAGCTGGCCGCCTCGTTGAAGGCCTTCACCGTGTGCGCGTCGTTGGCACCGAGCGCCACCTGGGCGACATACACGTCGCCGTAGGATGCCGCGACGAGGCCGAGGTCCTTCTTGCGGGTCCGCTTGCCGCCGACGGCGAACTTCGCGACGGCTGCCCGCGGCGTCGACTTCGACGCCTGCCCGCCGGTGTTGGAGTATCCCTCGGTGTCGAGGACGAGCACATTGACGTTGCGCCCGGAGGCGAGCACGTGGTCGAGGCCGCCGAAGCCGATGTCGTACGCCCAGCCGTCGCCGCCGACGATCCACACGCTCTTCGCGACGAGGTCGTCGACGAGGGCGTCCAGCCGGGCGCTGTGGTCGACGCCCCCCAGCCGGCGTCGTAGTTCGGCCACCCGGGCCCGCTGGTCGAGGATGCCGGCCTCGGTGGACTGGTCGGCGTCCAGGATCGCGTCGACGAGCTGGTCGCCGAGCAGCGCGCCCTCGGCGCGCAGCAGGCGGCGGGCCTCCCGGGCCCGGGCGTCCAGCGCGAGGCGCATGCCCAGACCGAACTCGGCGTTGTCCTCGAACAGGGAGTTCGCCCAGGCCGGGCCGCGGCCGTCGGCGTTGGTCGTCCACGGTGTGGTGGGCAGGTTCCCGCCGTAGATGGACGAGCAGCCGGTGGCGTTGGCGACCACGATGCGGTCGCCGTACAGCTGGGTGAGCAGCTTCAGGTAGGGCGACTCGCCGCAGCCGGCGCAGGCGCCGGAGAACTCGAACAGCGGTTCCCGCAGCTGCGAACCGCGGACAGTGGTCGCCGAGGCCAGCCCCGGCTCGACCGCCGGCAGGGTCTCGTGAAAGGCCCAGCTGATCCGTTCCTCGTCGAAGCGGGAGGCGGCGTCGACCATGTCGAGGGCCCGGTGGTCGGGCATCTCGCGGCTCTTCGCCGGGCAGGCCTCGATGCAGACACCGCAGCCGGTGCAGTCATCCGGCGCGACCTGGATCGTGAGCCGGTACTCGCCAAGCCGGGGATCCTTCGGGCGGGTGTGGCGGAATGGTGCGGGGGCGTCGGCGAGGCGGGCCGGGTCGAACAGGGTCATCCGGATCGCCGCATGCGGGCAGACGATCGCGCACTTGCCGCAGCTGACACACAGGTCGGGATCCCAGACCGGCAGTTCGCGGGCGATGCCGCGCTTTTCGTACCGGGCCGTGCCCACCGGGAAGGTGCCGTCGGCCGGCAGGGCACTGACCGGGAGCTGGTCACCCTCACCGGCCATGATCCGCGACGTGACCTGCCGGACGAACTCAGGCACGTCGCCGACCAGACGTCGGCGCGCGGTTCCGCTGACCGCACAGCCACGCAGGTCGACCTCGCACAGTGCGTTCAGCGCCGCGTCGATGGCCGCGGCGTTGCGACGCAGCATCTCCTCACCGCGCTTGCGCTGGCTGGCGAGGACGCCCTTCTTCACCGCGGCGACCGCCGCGTCCGCCTCGAACAGGCCGGACAACCACAGGTAGCAGGTCTGCAGCACGGGGCTGACGATCCCGGGGATGCCGGCCGCCGCCGCCACCTGGTCGGCGTCGACGACGAACAGCCGGGCGTCCCTGTCCAGCAGGTGCTGCTGGGCCTCGGTGGGCAGGTGCCTCCACACCTGCTCCGGAGGGTAGGAGGTGTTCAGCAGAACGGTGGCGCCCTGCCCCGCTGCCGCGAACACGTCGACCCGGTCCAGCAGCGACGACTGGTGGCAGCCCACGAACTGGGCGTCGCGGATCAGCCACGGCGCATCGACCGGCCGCGGCGCCAGCCGCAGGTGCGACACCGTCATCGAGCCGGACTTCTTGGAGTCGAACACGAAGTAGGCCTGCGCATGCAGCGAGGTGTGATCGCCCACGATGCCGGCGGTGGTGCGGGTGGCGCCCACAGTGCCGTCGCTGCCGAGCCCGTAGAACACGGCGCGCAGGACGTCGTCCGGTTCGGGGAAGGCCGCCTCGTTCACGGTGAGGGACAGGTGGGTGACGTCGTCGTCGATGCCGACCGTCGTCTCGCGCCGCGGGCGGTCCCGGGTCAGCTCCTCGAACACCGCCGCCGCCATCGCGGGGGTGAACTCCTTCGAGGCCAGCCCGTAGCGGGTGCCGATCACCCGCGGCATGCGCTCGGGTCGTTCCGCGAGCGCTGCCAGGACGTCGAGCCGCAAGGGCTCGCCCAGCGCGCCCGGCTCCTTCGTCCGGTCGAGGACTGCGATCGAACGCACCGTCGGTGGCAGGCAGGCGAGGAACGCCTCACCGTCGAAGGGACGGTACAGCCGGACCTGGACGAACCCGACCCGCTCCCCACGCCCCACCAGCCGGTTGACCGCAACGCGTACCGCCGACCGGCCGGAACCCATGATCACTACGACTCGGTCGGCTTCCGGGTGACCGTGGTACTCGAAGATCCGGTACGTTCGGCCGGTCGCGGCGGCCAACTGGTCCATCGCACGCTGGACGGCCCCCGGGACCGCCGCGTAGTAGGCGTTGGCCGCCTCGCGGCCCTGGAAGAAGGTGTCGGGGTCCTGCGTGGTGCCGCGGATCACCGGATGGTCCGGCGACAGCGCGCGGCGGCGATGGGCGTCGATGGGCCCGTCGGGCAGCAGGCCGGCCAGGGCCGGGTCATCGAGCAGCGTGACCTCGTTCAGCTCGTGCGAGGTGCGGAAGCCGTCGAAGAAGTGCAGGAACGGAACACGGGTGTGCAGCGTGGCCGCATGCGCGACCGCGGCGAGGTCGTGCGCCTCCTGCGGTGACGCCGAGGAGAGCATGGCGAAGCCGGTCGACCTCGCGGCCATCACGTCACTGTGGTCACCGAAGATCGACAGGGCCTGGGTGGCCACGGTCCGGGCGGCCACATGGAGCACCATCGGCGTGAGCTCACCGGCGATCTTGAACATGTTCGGCAGCATCAGCAGGAGCCCCTGCGACGCGGTGAAGGTGGTGGACAGTGCACCCGTCTGCAGAGCACCGTGGACGGCGCCGGCGGCACCGCCCTCGCTCTGTAGCTGGACCACCTCGGGTACCCCGCCCCACAGGTTGGGGCGCCCCGCGGCTGCCCACACGTCGGCGAGTTCGCCCATGCCCGAGGCAGGGGTGATCGGGTAGATGGCGACGACCTCGCTTGCCCGATATGCCACCGAAGCAGCTGCCTCGTTGCCGTCGATTGTCCACTGCTTCATAAACCAAGACTGCACGGGCGCAGGCCCATGCGGCGAAGGAGGTCGTCCCGTCCACCCAGGACGTAGATCATGGCGACTCGACAGTCGAACGTCACGGGCTCGCGGGCTGCCTCACCGCCGTCTCCGGGGCCGGCGGGATCCGCACGGGCCCCGCCGGCCCGTGGATCAACCGCCGGGTCGGCCGTCCGTCTCCGGGCCGGGCATTGCGGGGATGACTCCGTGGTCGGCAGGTAGAGGGCGTGCTCGGCCGCGGTGAGGTCACGGCCGGCGAGGGTGCAGGCCCGGGCTGCCCACGCGGCCATCGACAGCGGCCAGCTCAGGGCCTCGGGCCACCTGCCACGGCCAGCTGGCAACACCCGCAGGAGGGTGGAACGCCGCGCGGCCCTCCCAGCCTCCGGTCAGGCCTGACGCCGCAGCGGTTCGGCTACTCTGCGCTCCCCCACCGGGTACAGACCGGGGGCCGGCGGACATTGAAGATCATCCGAGTGCGCGCATATGAGCGAGTTTATGAACTTGAGATTATACTGAGCCGGCGTTGATCGACTGGTCCCGTGAGTTCGACCTGTGGCTCAGCGGGATCGAGGAGCAAGGCGGCCCGGCGCTGCGCTGGACCACCGCATGCTCGCCGAACTTCAGGATCTAGAGAAGAAGCCGGTCGACGATTCGGCGACGTTCAAGCGCATACGCCAAGCCCGCCGGCACGAACTGTGGCGGGTCAGCCATCCCTTCGACAAGCAGGTCGCTGTACGGATCGTCTGCTGGTTCCCGGACGAGGCGACCGTGGTGATCGCACTTGTCGGCTTCAACAAGGCCACGCACGGCGACGTCTGGTACTCCAGCGCGGCCGTCCGCGGGGAGGTGCTTGTGGACCAGTGGCTTCGCGAGCACAGACAGGAGGGCACATGACTACCAGCCGCAGTACCGAGACGTTCGTCTCCGGCGACGAACGGGTCCGGCGCCTCCGCGAGAGGGCCGACCTCGCCAACCAGGTAGAGTCCGCCCGCGCCCAGATGCGTGACGCGGACCGCGCCCACGCCATGGGACTCTCCGCGATCCGCCGGGCGGCGGATCTCACCCAGACCGAACTTGCCCGGCAACTCGGGGTCAGCCAGGCAGCTGTGGCGAAGACAGAACAGCGGCACGACCTGCTGCTGTCGACCCTGCGAGCCTACCTGGAAGCCATCGGCGGCCACGTGCGGATCGTGGTCACCTTCCAAGGCGGAGGCGAGGTCGAGCTCGACCTCAGCCAGCTGGGGTCGACGCCCTCCAGCGCACAGCCGGCGACAGCCTGACACCAGCGGACGCCACCTTGTCTTCATCAGCGTCGTAGGTCCGATCGGGGTCGGACCAGTTCAGATGGACAGGCAGGCATACCCGTGCCAACGCCTGCCGTATCGGGAGCCGGGGCAGCCGATCCGGCACGGTGAACGGTCGCCCCCGCCCGTCCACCACCACCTCGAACGAAGGCACCGGCACGGCGTCGAGCCGGAAGCCCGCCGCCGCCAGCAGGCGCGTCGCGGTCTCCAACGTCGGTGACTTCACCCCGTGCTCATAGGCCGCCAACGTCGGCCGCGATGTGTGCGCCCGCCGCGCGAGCTCGGCCCCGGACAGGCCCGCCTCCAGCCGTGCCGATTCGATCAGCCGGCCTGCCGGCGAATCCGCCATGCCCCCTCCACTACGACCCTCTCCCTCTCCAGCACGACGCCAAACGCATCCGATGAGATACGCTACTCGGACTTCCGTCCGTCCGCCGGCTCATTCGGCGTGGACTCGTCCTGAGCCCCGCAGCCAGGCGGCCCGAGCAGTCGAAAGATCTCTGTCCAGCGGCGTGGTAAACCTGGCAACCTCGCCGGACTGCCAGGTCCTCGACAAGCGAGACCGAGGCCGTGTCCACGCGCAGCGCACGGCGGAGGTGCCAACCGACCTGGCCGCCGAGAACCAGCTGCGCGAACGCGGTCATCAGCTAGAGTTTCCGAACAGCTCCTATGTCGCTTGCTTCCTTCGGGATGCCTATGGCGCTTTCTGCTCCTACAGTCGACTGGTGAACCGGAGATTCTCATGACAGTAGGGCGGTCTCCAACGGCCAGTGCATCATCCGGGCGTCCGCATCGTGCCAGAACCCCGTGGATCCCAGCATAATGCGGGTGGTGCACCGACCGGTTGAGACCACCCTTCCGTAATAGAAGCGCTTGGGCCCGAGACTTCGTCACCTGCATCGCAGGGATTCTCTGTCACCAGTTCGGGTCGAGGCTGAGCACCGCGTCGCGATCCGCCATCCAGCGGTCGAACTCGTCCATCGTCGTAAAGATCGGCTGGCCTCCGAAAGCTCGGGTCACCTCGGCCAGCTCGACCAGCGCCTGCGCCGGGTCGGCGGTCGCCAGCGTGGCCTGCACCCGCGCCAGCCGTGGCAGCACGATCTCGGCGACGTAGGCGTTGCGCTCCCGGCCCAGCGCCTCGGCGGCGTCACCGAGCGCGGCAGTGGTGGCCACCGCGGTCATGAGCTCGTGTTCGAGGAGCTGGAGGCGGGGCTCGTCGACGCCGTCGGCCCGGGCGGCCACGATCGCGACCTGCAGCCCCTGGACGACCAGGGTGCCGACAGCCTGGCCGACAAGGCCGCCCACAAGAGCACCGACCACCGGTATCGGAATGACGGTCTGCCCGACAGCACCGCAGGCCCAAGCCAGACCAGCCGCAGTCGTAACCGTGGCACTGCGGGCAGCGAACTCGCCGGCGTCGATCCGCCCCCGGGCGAAATCGAACCCGGCATCGGCCACCCCACACGCGGCGCCCGCCATGGCCATCGGCAGTGTGCCGCCACCGAACACCTCGGGCAGCAGCCCGGCCCGAGCCGCGACCCGCACGGTCTGACCAAGACCCGCCATAGCTCCAGACCGGGCAGCGTTACGCGCCGCGCTCCCGGCGACGGTGACGGCAGCGGCCCCCGCCGCCGTCTCCCCCGCCCGAGCCCGCGCCGCCACCGTGGCCGCCCCGACCACGGTTCCGATCAGAGCCCCGCCGGCCGCTCCGGCCAGCCCCGCAGTGACAACCTCGCGCCCGGCAGCCCCCACGACCTGTGTGTTAGCCCAGCGCCCGGGATGCTGTGCCGCCCGGTCCGCCTCACGGCGGCTGATGCCGCGGCTACGCACCGACCCGTGGTGAAGCTCGTCGGTGAGATGAGCTCGGGTATCGCGGTAGTCGTCGAACCGCACCCCTTCCGGCGGCATCCGCAGCCGCCGATCCAGCAGGTTGTCGACGGCGGCACGTTTGTCGGTCGCCACCAGCCGCTGCATGCCGGCGTAGCGGGGCCGGGCCAAGTCGTGCGCCAGGGCGGCCGTCCGGTTGACCAGCTTGGCCTGCGCCTCGGCGACCAGCCGGCCACCGTCGTGGAGGTGAATGTCCGCCGGTGCCGTCTGGGAACCACCAGCGGCCCACTCCGTGACCTGGGCCCGTACCGACGCCCCGGCCCGGATGGCGTTGCGGTTGAACGCCAGCGCGTGCATGACCTCGAACAGATGCCCCGCCCGCTGCGGATTCCCATGGTTCACATACCGCTCGGCAAGCCGCTGGACAGTGGCCCGGGTATCCAGGGTCGCCAACGTCTCCGCGGCCGCCCGCCGGGTAGCGTGATCCACATACGCCCAGACAGCCGCATCCACCCCACCAGGCAACAACCCACCGCCGGGCAGAAACCTGGAGCCGGCGGACTGTTCGTCCTCGCCCGGACTCATGCCGCGGCCGAACCCATGGTGTTCAGCCGCCCCTGGGCGTCGTCCACCACCCGCCCGGACAGGTCCGTCACCATGCCGTCCTCGTCGGTGAGCCTCGCGCTCATCACGGTCACCGCAGTGGTAGCCAGGCCGACGAGCAGCGCAACCAGCCGACGCTGCTCCGGCGTATACGTGGCGTAGTTGTCGTTGGCGTCCAGCAGAACTTCCAACCGGGGCAGCCGGTCCAGCACGGCCGCGTACAGATCGGTAAGAACATCGCGAACCTGCTCGCTACGGACGAGGACAGCCTCCGCCATGGTCTCGGCGAGCCGCAACTCGGCGTCGGCCTCGTCGAGCCTGCCCGCGATCTCCCCCTGATCCTTACGCGCCCTGCGTCCCTGCCACGCCAGGACACCACCGAGAACACCCCCGAACACGAGGACCACCGGCGCCGCCACGATCGCGGTCAACACGGTCGTGCCGGCAGCCACCCCACCGCCACCGGCGGCCAGGGAACCACCACCGAGCCAGGCCAGCGTCGCACTCGTCGCCGCAGCCCCAGACAGCCCGGAGATCGCCACACCGGTCGACGCGGTCGCGAACGCCCCCACCGCAGCCACCGTGGCAGCGCCGGCCCCCGCCCCCGCGGCAACTCCCGCGACCGCGCCGCCGGCCATCGCACCGACCATCTGCGCGGCACTCACCCGGACCTCATGCAGCTCGACATCGGGAAGACCGCTACTGGGCAGGGTGTCGATCGCCGCGAGCTCGGCTAGGTCCACGTTCTTCAGCCGGCCGAACACCTCCCGGAACGGAATCAGCGCACCGTCGTACATCTCCCGGCGGACCTTCTCCAGACGCGTGGTCTCGGCCGCTATCCGCCGGACCAGCCGCTCGTGCCGGGCAGTCAGATCCTCATGCGAACGCTTGTTGCTCGTGGCCAGCCTGACCGCGTCCACCATGGCAATACCCACAGCAGCCCCCGTTGCCGTTTCTGTTCCGCCCCGACCGTCGTGCCCCTGCCCGACCGGGCGGCGGCTGCCACGGCGGTAGGTCTCGATCCACCACGATTCCCCACAACCGGGAACGAGGGAGCACATGGTACGCGGTGGCCGGTCCAGTGCGGAGCGTGGGGCTCGGTCTTTGTCGACTTCCGCCAGGCCCGCAGCGGCGGGGCACGCCCGCTGCGCCGCTTCGGCCTCTGTCGGTTATCAGCGATCGACAGGGCGTAGTGCGGCGCTGTGACACGGAGAGCGAGTGGCGGGAGTCCAGCAGCGACAAGAGAAACAATGCGGTCCGCAACCTGAGGATCCGAGCAGCCTCCCGACCTGGCCGTCGCTCCATAGGGATTGGCTTCGAGCCAAGGTACGGAGCGCCACCATCGATCGCGAACCGTACCGGATCATCCTTCCGGCAGAGCTTCAGGAAACTGCCGGGTAGCAAGGGGACGGTCTCCAGCGGTCAGTGCACCGCCCGTCTCGCATCAGGTGGCAACAGATCCCACCAGCGACGGCGGAACGCGGCCAACGATCGGTTGAGCCCGCTGGCCGTCTCGTCGTCGGTGTCGTTGAGGAACCGCCACATCGTCGATCCTGACAGCACCTGGCCGATCATCGGGGGCAGATACCGTAGGCCTTGAAGGCCGCTCTGTCTCACCATCAGGCAGTTGGGTGCGTGCACGACCGACCTGCGAGCTGGCCGTGGTTGTGCTCCGGGACGAAACCGCCTCGCGCTCATACCTGGGACAGGTCGGCGTACTGGCCGAGCTTTTCGGCCAGCAGCCGGATCAGGAAGATAGTGACGGAGGCGACAAGCTGCTTGCCGTCGTCGGCGCGCTCGAGCTGATCGGCCCACCCGGCGTACGGCACTGCCCGCACGGAAAAGGCGCACCCACCAGGCCGTGGCCTACGCCTCACCCAACCGTTTCGGTCTGCTCAGCCGTGACGAGACCGTGCGTGCTCCCCGACCGAACCGCCCCCGAAGATCACCGCATGCCGGTGGTGAACAGACATCAGTGCACCGTGTACAGGAGAACCGCATACACGGAATCAACGGGAGAGAAGCTGGAAACGGAACCGCTCACGTGTCACCGCGCCAGCTCCCTACCCACCCAGGCCCGCGTGCGAGCGTTACCAGTGCCGGCGTCACCACCCGGGTCACCGTCTCCATCCCGCTGGCCTGGACCTCTTCCAGTGTCCGGACCGCCAGCCGGAGCTGGGCACGCAGGACCGACACCTCCATCGTGCGCAGTACCGCCGGGTCATCCCCCACCGGGAGCCAGGCCGGCCACGGATGCGCCACCACCACCTCCAGCGGTACTCCCAGCAGTACGGCCAACGCCCGCTGGGACAGCTGATCCGGTACGACCCCTCTGTGTTCCCATCGCCATGTCTTCTGCCGCTCCGCCGCCATGTTCGCCGCCCCCATCTGCCGGGCCTGCCGGGCAATCATGCGTGCGAGCTGCTGATAGGACCAGCCGTGCGCCGCTCGGACACGGGCCAGAGGGTGGACAGCTATCGGCTTCTCGCCCCGGGCATCCCGCTCGTCAGGATGTGGTTGTCCCGGACCGCAGGCCGCGTGGTCGACAGCCCCGGTCACCCCCGTCGCTGCCCCCGACGATCCGGTCACCGTCCCGGGCAGCGTCACCGTCGCCACCAGCCGTTCCAGCTCCGCGGCCACCGTGTGGAGCCGCCGCGTCAACGCCGCCGCGCGCCACGGTTCCACCCCGGGCAGCCGGTCGGCCACGGCCGCCAACGTCGCGCAGGCCGTCCGTCCCTGTACCTCCGCGGCCCCGATAGCCAGTTCCAGACGCAGCAGGGATATGTGGCCTGGCCCCACCGCATCCGCCGGTGCCTCTCCGCCGTCCTGTTCACCGCCGCACAGGGCCGTCAGCTCTGTGGCCACCTGCGCCGGCCAGCTGACAACCGAGGGGAATACTGTCGACTCTTCTGTCCCGGATCTGTCCGTCCGTGGCCGTGGCAGTTGTGCTCTCACCACCGGCTCCCGATATCCGCGTTCCCCGCGCATAACCCCTCCAGACACCATAAAGTACGATTATTAATCCGGCGGGCGCCCGGAACGGTAGAAAATATTCTCCATACTGCGGATGGCTACACGACCGGCCCGGATGCCTGCGGAGATTGTGCGCGGCGCGGCCAGTGATACGGCAACAGCTGTGTCTCATGAACCCAGCCGGCGGAGATTATCGCCCCGGGTATAAGCCGGTGTCATAAGCGTGGATGATAGACACCGGGACAGCCCATCGAGTACCAGCACCGCCCGTGACGGCCGGCTATACGGATGCCAGACAACCAGCGATACACAACCCCCTTTCCGCAGCCCATCAGATGGGATTACGCTCACCAGCGCCGCATCATGGCCTTGCTTTGTTCGTGTCCGTCCCATCAGGTCACATACACGGGGAGTCCTGCCTATGCCCGCCGAACCCATGCCACTACCGTTACCGGACCACCTCTGGGACGAGCCGTCCGTCCTGGCCGCGCTCGACGACCGCGACGTCGGCGCCCTGTTCGTGCTGGCGGGCCGATACGGGTGCAGCCAGACACTCCTCGCGTCCCGCTGCGCGATGACACAGGGAGAGGTCAGCCGGATCTGTACCGGTAAACGCCGAGTGGCCGACCTGGAGGTCTTCGTGCGGGTCGCCGACGGCCTGGCCCTGCCGGACCGGGCACGCAACCGGCTCCTCGGCGCTGGCCGTCCCCACCAGCCCACGGGCCTCTCCCCGACACCGGCCCGCCCACGCGGCACCGGCGCGGCCAGGAGCCCGACCCGCAACGGCAGGCGGGCCTACCCTGAGCCCTGGGCGGCCTGCGCGGATGCGCCCCCGGCGGACAACAGCCCAGAAAGGCAGATCCTCATGGCCGCTGACGACACCGTCCAGTTCCTCGTCAACGCCGAACGCGCCGCCCCCTCCCCAGAAATCATGGATCTTCTACACGGTGAGGTCCGCCGGCTGGCCACCGCCTACCCCACCCAGGCAACAGACCTCATTGACCCACTCATCAGTGCCCAGCGCGTTGCCTTCCGCCTCCTCGACGGGCCGGGACTGCCCGGCCCATCCCGTGACCTCTACGTTCTCGCGGCGATCACCTCCGGGCTCCTGGCACGCGCCGGGGTCGATCTCAGCCAGTTCCAGGCAGCCCACCTCAACGCCCGCGCGGCATTGCTGTGCGCCGATCGCGCCGGCCATCCGGGCCTGCGTCTGTGGGTACGGATCGAACAGGCCCGCGCCGCCTACTGGTCCGGGTTCCCCCGCGAAGCCCTGCGCTACCTGTCCCTGGCCCAACCCGACGCGGACACAGTCACCGGGTCGATGCCGACGCAGCTTGCTGTGCAGGAAGCCCGAGCCCACGCGGCCCTCGGTGATACCGCCCAGACGCTGGCCGCGATCGCCCGCGCCCATGATGTCCGAGACCGGGTCCGCGCAGACGACCTCGACGACATCGGTGGAGAACTCACCCATCCTCATGCGGTCCAGCTGTTCATCAGCGCCGACGCACTGTCACAGCTTCCCGACCATGGTGCAGCCGAACGCGCCGCCGCCGAGGCTGTCCGAGCGTTCGAAGCTCCCGACGCCGCCGATGCCAGTTACGGAAGCAGAGCGGGAGCATACATTAATCTTGCTATAGCGCGTATCCGTCAGGGTGAGGTCGACGGTGGCCGGGAAGCGCTGGCACCGGTCCTGAGGATCCCACCAGCACACCGCAACCACGGCATCCGTACCCTCATGCGTCGCATGCATACACACCTGTCAGACCATGCGTGTTCCGCGGCAGCACGCGACACAGCCGCCGACATCGAGGCCTACTGCGCCGTCCCGACGTCAACCCGCCTGCCAGCATGACCGACTGCACCGGGCCGGCCCTGCTCATCACCGCCGTCGGTATGGCACAACGGCCGGTGGGAGGCCGATCCGGCCGATTGATCCAGCGCGGTCCGCGACGTTCAAGGCGGCTCCTGGCCCGAGCGGCTGGACGGCTCCCGCAGCGATCCAGCCGGCATGACGCCCGCGGCCGGCCCGGTTAGCGTGATCACCGAACGGTACGAACGACAGTGGCCATCCGGCAGACCCCACGCCGAACAAGCGGAGACAGCGCCCACCGTCTTCGCAGCTCACAGCAGATGCGGCAGGGTGAAAGAATCATTCCCGCTTGCGGGAACGACGACCCGGCCGACAACAGCGATGATCGTGGTGAACGCTGCCCGCACGTCACAAGAACGGACAGCACCACCGACCAGAAGAGTGACCCGTGACATCCCAACACCCGACCAAGATCGCACGCCCCGGCCGGCCCCCGAGCCGGTCTGGCCGCTCCGCCAGCGAACCCACCGATTCCGATCTACTGATCGTGCACCGCGCCGACCGGCCCGATCCCCCGGGACGCCGGTCTCCTGCCGGCGGCGTCCTACTGGCAGGACCGCGCCGAACAGTGGGCACAGGAAGCCGGGGACCTGCCGTTGCAGGGATACATCCTGTTGAAGAAGAGCCAGCTGGCGTGGGACGAACGCGACGGAGCGCGCATGCTGACCCTGGCCCAGGCCGTCCAGGACGGGCCGTGGACCCTGCCGGCCTCGGTGCGGTCGGAAGCCGCACAGCAGGAAGCCCGCGGTCACGCCTTGACGACGCGGGATCTCGCGGCCGTCGATCGGAAGCTGAACGAGGCACGTGACCTGCTCGCGGCCAGCGTGCACGAGCACGACATGCCGCTGCGGAACATGTCCACGAGCGCACGGGTCGGCTGGATCGCCGAGCGGCTCACCGCCCTCGGCCTCGACCCGACCACCCGCTGACCTGCGTCCCTGGGAGACTGCCCACCATAGCGTATACCAGTGTCATCGACGTCATGCTCCTGTTCGTCCGGGACGACACCGTTCTGCTAGCTTTGCGGTCCGGTACCGGTTTTGCGGACAATTGGTGGAATTTCCCATCGGTTCATTAGGCATGGCAAGCTGTCGGAAGCTTGCGGGGTCGAGTTGAGCGAACCGAGACCGGCTACTGCGTCTGACTCGCGTCGGCTGAGCGCCCCACCTTGTCGGGAGGCCGCCGGGCGGCCTGAGCTTGCGTAGTCTGGCGGGCCATCTGCCTCCTTCGGCGCCCCGTTGGGTACATGGATAGAGCCGGCGGCGTACGAAGTCCACGCTTTGGTTCGATTGAGGTTAGGTGCCATCCACGGCATTCTTGGCAACGGTATCCGCGGATCTCACGGCGGGCGCATGCAACGTTCGCGATCTGCGCTGTCGATCGAGCTTGGAGAGCTATTCGTAGAGCCAGTTTAACGTCCTTGCGTTCACCGAGGCGACGCTTCCCGGTTTTCTTGCAGATTGGAAATCTGTGCGAGTGTCTCGCTGCTCGGTTCTTGGCGCGCAAGCGGCTGTCCTGTCGCGGGCGGTTTCGACGCATGTACTTACACTCTCTGCGAGTAATAATGAGGTAAGCTAGAAGTCGCCGCGGCTCTCAGTTGGTTCAAGTGAGCTGCGGCGACCCTTGCAGGATTTACCTGTGGGCTAGCAGGGCTTTATTCCAGCGATGTAGACGCTGTCCGGGGCGCTGATCCAATCACGGACGGACGAGTTTGCTGGAATGTAGCGGCAAGGCCCGTCCGGATAGCCGACGATAAGCTTTCGGAGATTCGGAGATCGAGCTTGCGCCGGACGCCATAACTGTGGCAGTTGCGAATAGTGTAGGTGTACTGGCCAAAGACCGGTCCGCTGTAGCTTAGTCCACATGGCGGAGCGGCGGATGCAGGTGATGCCGTCACGAGCACCGAGTAAGCAAGTGCAATGCTGACGCCAAGCGAGGCGAACAAGCGCCTCGCTCGCACAGGATTTTGCCTCAGCGAAACTCCGCCACGTGGCGGCACAACTGGTACTGATCCGGCCTTACCCTTCTGCTCTGCTGTGGTTGCTCGCCGTGGAAATGGATAGCGATTGGTCATCTGTCTGCCCTTCGTGTCGCGCCGCGGCTCGGCGTTGGCACGAGCGTGACGGTCCCCAAGGGTTCTCACCAGCATTTATCTGTCCTGAGACATCGCGGGACACCCCGAGATGCCTCAACGAGCCGTTGCCGAACCGAGCCGAGTACTATCCCAAATCAGGAGATGTGATACTGATCACCTGGCGCAACGTAGCGCGATAGGTAAGGAGTAGCTGGTGCCCCGTCCGCCGTCACCTAATGGTGATCTGACACCCGGTATGAATGAAGCGCTGGATCGAATGTGGGAGGCGAAAGAACGGTGCGGACTGTCATACAGGGCGCTCGCAAAAAGGTCCAGTGCGAGTCCGGCAAGCTGGCAGCGTTGGCTGACTGGAGGTCTAGTCATGCCTCTGTTGATGGTAGGAGAGGCAAGAGGCATTCTGATAGGCGGCTTGGAAGGCGAGATGAGGAAGTACCCCGGTGATGAGCATGTCCTTAGGACCCTACGGGAGCTAAAGGTGTCACTAGAGGAGGTGACAGCGCTATGGATTCGACACCAGGGATCTGCTGTTGCAAGAAAGGTGGCGGACGAGCAGCCAAACATCCAGGTTGAAAGTCTGCCGTCAGAATCTGCGGCGTCTCTTCCGAGCGACTGGTTGACCGATGTGGCTGAGGAGCTCGCGGCTGCGGTCAAGAAACAGTGGATCTGGGAGGCTGACAAGCGAGGATTGATACGCCTTCCGGCGATCCCTGTGCGATGGCGTTGGGCGCCTGGCATGACCAGCAAGCTTGAGGTGGTCGTCAATGAATCACACCGACATGCCCTCTTCCCTCCCTTGCCTGGAGTTACGTCGGCCACATCTGCGAGCTTGCAGTCTGGCGGTCTCCAAGAGCTATTCGACGCATATGGTGGGGTAGAGTCAGGCCGGCTTGTCGTCATGGGAAAATACGGCAGCGGAAAATCGGCCTCCGCCATCTTGATGCTGCTCGACGCGTCGACACATCGTGACGGCCTAGACGATGTCCAACGGGCTAAGGTACCAGTGCCAGTATTGCTGACCGCTCATGGATGGGACCCTCGCCACCAGAATCTTTCCCAATGGCTGACCGGCCGACTTGAGAAGGACTATCAATTTCTTCGATCAACACGTGGTGGTCGGAGTGCCGCTGCAAAATTGGTCGAAGATGGTCGGGTTGCACTTTTCCTTGACGGCTTTGACGAGATGTCGTGCGAGCTTCATGCCGACGCATTGGAGGAGATCCGTCGACTGACGACGTTCCGGTTGGTCATACTGAGCCGCGACAGGGAGTTCGCCGCAGCTGTGCACAGGGGCCGCCCTGTAGACGCCGGTGCGGTAGTAGAGCTCTTGCCAATCCCGGCCGGGGACGTCGCTTCTTATCTGGAGACCTGTCAGACCGATCCCATGCCTCCGCAATGGGAGAGAGTTGTCACGTTCCTGAGAGAAAACCCGGAGAGCTTCCTAACGCAGGCACTGGACTCGCCTCTTGTCCTGACACATCTACGAGATGCCATTCAAGAACCCGATGACGCCGACGGCCTCCTAGTCCCAGGGCGGTTCGACAGCCGAGAAGCCGTCGAAGAGCACCTGATGGACCGGTCTATCGACGTCGCCTATAGGCGATTCTCCCGCGATTCTTCTACAGTTGGTCCCGATAAAGCGAGAATCGCGCTAGGATATATTGCCGCCAAGATGAATGAGGAAAATACCCGCGATCTGGCTTGGTGGCAGATGCACCACTGGGCCTCGCCTGTTCCCCGAATTCTTGCGACGGCCATGCTAGGTATGCTGATTGGTTCACCTATAGGTGCTTTGATGTTCGGCCCACTTGGCCAGTACGCGGTGAGAGGGGAGACTGGATCATCGTTTGGAGCCTTGTATCTATCGATAATGTGTTTCATTTTCGGACTAGTGGCAGGACTTGTCTCGGAGGCCCGAGGACGCCGTTCTCATCGGGCGGGCCGATTCAGATTGATCGACCGGTATCTCGGTGAGGCCAACAGCGCGGTCGGCCTTCTGTTCGGACTTGCTGTCACGATGGCAGTCGGCAACCAGTCTAACTACTTCTTCGGCACTTCATCAGGGCTTCTAGCGGGTATCGCAGCCGGGTACGTTGCGAGCGGCGCGCACCAGGACCTGGGATGGATAAACAGGTCTTGGTGGATGACGCTGCGAGCAAGGCTAGATGCCGTAGCAGGAGCGACAGCAGGGTTGCCGATCGGGCTGACGTATGGGTTGACGGATGGATACGTGCACGGTTTTGTAGCCGGCATCGCAAGCATAATCGCCTTCGGTCTCATGGTCGGCTTCGCCCGACCATCCGCTGGTATTCAGGCTGTTACTGATCCCCAGACATCCTGGCTCCGGAACCACGAAAATGCAGTCGCCTTCAGTCTGGCCGCCGGCCTAGCGCTCGGGCTTCCGCTTGGATTGAAAAACGGACTTGCGCACGGTGTAATCCCCGGCATCGTCGCCGGAGTTTGCATCGGAATCGTCGTGGATCTAGGGTGCTTGATCGGGGCATCCGACCGATGGCGGATCACCCTGCTGTTTCTCCAGCTTCGCAGCTACGGGATTCCTTTGAACGGGATGCTTTTTCTGGCGGATGCGCGCCAGAAGAATCTTCTTCGCACCGTCGGGCCGCTATATCAGTTTCGACACCCCAGCCTTCAAGACCGACTCGCCAAGGCGCATCGGCAGCAACGGTCCCATCTAGAGCCTGAAATCTAACGCAGATGGGTGAGTCGGAATGCGCGAAGGTCGTCGCCTAGCGATCGTATATAGAATGATGCCCTACTGGCCCATGGGCCAGCCATGGACAGAGAACACGGATTCATCCTGAATCTGCGCGACGGCTGCGGCCGCGTATTCCACTGCCCGGTCAACCGCTCGATGAGCGCCGACGCCTGCGCGCGCACCGCGTGCAACCGCTCGTCGTGGGCGCGCATCGCCACGTAGAACACCTGTGCCCGGTCGAACTCGGCGCCGGGGAAGTCGCTACGGTCGGCCCACCCCTTCGCCCTGATCGCATCCAGGTCCAGCGGGGTGGCAGGGTCCGGAATCGTCATGCCGGTGACCCTAACGTCACAACCGGCAGCGCCCACACACAGGTCGATCCCAGCGAGAGCCGGCGGACAACGAGGGGAACGAGATGACGGCACCGAATCTCCTGACCGCCCGGACGCTCGCCGGCGGCCTGACCGTCCACCCGATCGGCGTCGGCTGCTGGGCCATCGGCGGACCCGACCACAACCTCGGCCTGCCGATGGGCTGGTCCACCGCCAACGACCACGCCTCCCGTGCCGGGCTGGAACTGGCCTACGCCCTGGGCGCGAACCTGTTCGACACCGCTGACGTCTACGGCCACGGCCACTCCGAACGCCTCCTCGGCCACCTCGTCACCCACGTCGACCGGGACAGTCTCGTACTGTCGTCCAAGGTCGGCTACTTCGCCGGCACCGCCGCCCACGCCTACCTGCCCGCCGCGATGCGCCGCCAGCTGGAGACCAGCCTGGAGAACCTGCGCACCGACCGGCTCGACATCTACTTCTTCCACCACAACGAGTTCGGCCCCGACGACCGCTACCTCGACAGTGCCATCGCCCAGATGCGCGACTTCCAACGCCAGGGCCTGGTGCGCTGCGTCGGGATGCGCGGCCCGCACCGCTACGCCCCCCACCGGCTCACCCAGCCACGATCCGCCCGGCCGGACAAGCACGCCCGGTTCCGCGCCCTGTTCGACCGCATCCGCCCCGACTACCTCGCCGTCCGCCACAACCCGCTGACCCCACCACCGCCCGCCGGCCAGCCGGACATCTTCACCCTCGCCGCCGGCCACCACACCAGCATCCTGATCAACAAGCCGCTCGGCCAGGGCCTGCTCACCGGTAAATACGACCCGCACCGGCCGCCCCGTTTCGGCGACGGGGACCACCGGCAACGCAAACGCTGGTACACCCCTGAGGCACTCGCGGTCGTCGACAGCGGGCTCGCGCCCCTGCGCGACCGGTTCGGCCCGTCGACCCGCGACCTGGTCCGGGTGGCGCTGGCCTACAGCCTCCAGCGCGCCGACAACGCGGCCGTCCTTGTCGGCTTCACCACCCCCGACCAGGTCCACGAGAACCTCACCGCCCTCGACACGCCGCTGTCCGCCGACGACCTCAGCTTCGTCCGGGCCACCGTCGGTCAGCTCCAGCAGGACCTCGACGCCGCCGGTGAGGTCTTCGGCGACGAAACGGCCCCGCCCGCATGAACCCGCAACAATCCTTGTTCCCGAGCCCGACCACGGCGGCTCCCGTGTCCACCACCGAGCTGCGGCTGGTCACGTTCAACGCCCAGCACGCCGCACCCGACCGGGCCCGCCGCCAGGCCGCCTGGCTCGAACAGCAGGCCGACGCCGACCTCGTCGTGCTCACCGAAGTCGGCCACGGGCCCGGCGGCCACGCCCTGCTCGACGCACTCGCCCACCACGGCTACGCCCACATCCACGCCCTGCGGCCGGGCCTGCCCGACTACCGCACGGTCATCGCCTCCCGCCACGTACCCCTCGAACCCGTGCCGACCGGCATCGACGTCCTTGCCCACCGCGCGCCCGCCGTCGACCTGCGGATCGGTGGACAGCGGCTGCGCCTGGTCGGCCTCTACATCCCGTCCCGCGGGCCGGCCGCACGCCGCAACGAGAACAAGCGCGCCTTCCAACACGCCGTCACCCAAGCGCTGCCCCAGCTCCTCGCCAACGTCAACGGACCCGTCGTCGTGACGGGCGACCTCAACGTGCTCGAACCCGGCCACGTCCCGCACTACCCGGTCTTCGGCCGCTGGGAATACGACTTCTACCGCTCCTTCACCCACGCCGGCCTCACCGACGCCTACCGCACCCTGCATCCCGACGCCCCCGGCCACAGCTGGTACGGCCGCGGCGGCAACGGCTACCGCTTCGACCACACCTTCCTCACCCACGACCGGCTCGACCTGACCCGATGCGACTACGTCCACGCCCCCCGCCACGAGGGCCTCAGCGACCATGCCGCGATGGCCGTCGCCGCCGTCGTTCCTCCCCGGTCGGACCCGCCCAGCTGGCCCTCGCCCGGCCGTGAGCCGCCGGCCAGCGGCCCCCACCCGCAGAAGGATCGAGCGCCCGCTGTTGCATCCCCGCGCCGTCTGACAGTGACCAGGTGTGGCGTGTCAGGGGCTCAGTGGGACGACGGTCGCGGTGTCCCATTGGTAGGTCCGGCCGTCGCGGTACAGCCGCACCAGCCGAAGATCTACCACGGAGACCTCGGCCGGGGGCAGGTCACGCAGCCCCGCGACCCGGCGGATGATCGGCTCCGCGGGCGTGCCGCGGTTGCAGTAGGCGATGCCGACGTGCGGACGAAAACGCTGCCTGGCGGCGGGCAGGCCACAGGCGGCGGACACGTCGTCCACGGCGTCCCGCAGTCGGACCAGTGATTCCCAGGGGGTGACGGTGAAGCGGACCGCGCCACTCGATCCGGCCAGCGGTCCGACCCGCAGCCCGAACGCCGGCAGGTCACGGCACCGGTCCGCGACCCGGCGGGTGACCGTGGTAAGGGTGGCGGGGTCGATCTCGTCGGTGAACGCGAGCCGGCGCACGGTGAGGTGCAGCCCGTCGGCGGGCACCGGGTCGAGACAGTCGAGGTCGCGCAGCTGCTGCTGGCAGGTCGCGGCGAGGTCGCGCAGCGCGGCGCTGTCGAACGTCAGGAACCAGTGGAAGCTGCGACGGCCCGGGGTCCAGCCGGGCCGGTCCCAGTGGTCGGTCATCGAGGACAGGACCCGGAAGCGTTCCCAGTCGTCGTGGACCGGGTCGTGCTCGCTCACCGCGGCGCGTCGTGGGCCAGTGCCTGGGACACCTCGGCCAGTTCGGCGACGACGGGCAGGGTCCGCCAGGGTTCGGTGCGTGCGGCGAGGGCGAACGCACGGCCCACGGCCTCCCGCACGCCGTCGCGGTCACCGATGTGGTCACCTTCCTACTGTCCGACCGGGCGAGCTGGGTCAACGGAGCCGCCGACATCGCTGTGGATGGCGCACAAGGCCGACCAAGCGCGAACGGATACTGAATCGGCCCCCCACGGCGGGCGAAATGCTCGGCAGCGTAGTACCTCGCCCGCCGGTGAGGTCAGTACGTCCCTCAGCAGGGCGCTACGCCGGCCGCAACAGGGACGGGCCAGCCGGGGGCTAGGCGTCGGCGGGAGGGACAAGGCGGGACTGGGCGACGACGTCGCCGAAGTCGCGGACGGCGGGCAGTTCTGGCCATCGGCTGGTCATATGCCGCAGCATGTCCCCGACTCTTTGGAGTGCGCCGCGGGTTGGGGTGGCGCCGAGGACGAGCAGGGCCTCTCGGGCGGCTGCGGCGGCTTGTTCCGGGTCGGGGCGGGCTCGGTTGAGAAAAGTCATGCCGACGGCGGTCCAGTTGCCGCTGATCTGGACGTAGTTGTCGGGTCCGCTGGCGAGTTCGAGGTCCAGCCCGGTTCGGGCGTGGCTTTCGGCTTTCTCG
Organism: Protofrankia sp. CiP3; assembly: GCF_917627345.1. Lineage (NCBI taxonomy): Bacteria > Bacillati > Actinomycetota > Actinomycetes > Frankiales > Frankiaceae > Protofrankia > Protofrankia sp. CiP3. The sequence continues at coordinate 35,113 of NZ_CAKJTM010000006.1, forward strand.
CCTTGGCCGAGGTGGGAGAGTGTGATGGCGAGGAAGGCATGCGCGAACGCATCGTCGCCGGGATTCGGGCCTGGCATGTCCCCGCCGTCCCAGACGTGGTCTTGCATCCGCCCGAGCGCTGCATGAGCGTCTTCTGATCGGCCTGCGAGGGCGGCAGCGCGGGCTTCGCAGCCGGCGAGGATCGGCAGGCTGAAGGGGTGGGCTTGCTGACCGGCCTCGTGGGCGATGTCGGCTGCGGTGTCGTAGGCGCCGTTGAAGTAGGCGACGGTGGATCGCATCGCCGCGGCTGATCCGGCTAGGAGGCGGTCGCCGGTGTCGGTAGCGTGCTGGCCGGCGAGGGCGAGGAACTCCCGGGCCGCCTGGTCATTGCCGGTATCGAATCCAAGGGTACCCAGGTAGAACGTCTGCCAGCCGGCGATCCAGGTCAGCCGGTGCCGGACATTGGCGGAGACACGAGTGTCGAGGATCTGCTCGGTGCGCAGCCAGGCCGGTTCGAGTCTTTGCGCGAGTTCGACGTGGGGTGTGGTGCGGTAGGTCCGGGCGATGTGGTGTATCTCGGCCTCATACCGATCGAGGTTGGCGGGGCGTGGGTCGGCGGCGGCGATGCGCTCGGCGAGAGCGGCGGCGACGGTCGCCGAGCTGAGCACCAGCCCGCTGCGTAGAGCATCACGTCGTCTCGTGGGACCCACCTCCCCGTCCGTTTCCACTGTCGCTGCCTGTTCGGGGGCACGTCCAGTCGCACCGGCGCGGGTGGCCGGTGGCGGGGCCCCGATCCCGATCGCGTGGTCCTCGATGGAGGCGTCCTGCCAGAGTGTCAGGAGTTCGCCGTCCGCGCCGAGGGCGCGGTCGAGGTGCTCGACCGTTTCTCGGGTGGGTAGCAGGTGTTCCTTGCCTGACTGGTGGCCGCGTACCGCGGCGGTGGCGGTCGCCCGGTCGAACGTGCGCCATCCGCTCGCGCTCATCGTCCGCGCCAGCGCGGAAAAGCTGAGACTGCGTCGTTTCCGGTAGTCCTCGGCGCGGGCGATGTAACGGGCGCGAGCGGACCGCGGCTGCTGGGGACCATTCCGCACGAAGCTCCACCTCCTGCCGGGCCATGCACGCGGCTGTGTGCCGCACGCACCGCACGGACGCGTGCCCGCGGCACGAACGCCGCGTGCGGCACACAGTCTGTTCCGCGCCTGCGGCGGAGTGTTCCATGACTGCCACGCAGCGGGAATAGGTCGGCTCGGTTTCCTTCCGACTCGGCCGCGACTTCTCCCGCCGCCGCGCAGCCTGCCCCGCTGCTGACGAGGTCCGGCGGGGCAGGCGGCCTTCCTGTCCCACCTCACCAAGGGGACGCGTGGGCCCCTCAAGGAGCGCGACAAGGAAAAGCGCGACAAGGAAATGGGGAAGGCGATGGTTCTGGTGCGGCCGTTTCCCGATGCCCTGCACGTCTGTACGTACGACGTGCGAGGCAGATACGTGGACAGCGGAATGATCAAACCGGCTCGGATGAGCGGTATCGTCGAGCACACTCACCAGTTGCTGGCCGGTCTCGTCCGGGAGCATCCCGAGACCAGGATCGCGATCACGCAGACCGGCGGAAGGCTGTCGGCCGCCGCGTGTCCGGTACGGCCGTTACAGATTCCCGACGGGCCGATAGTCCAGTGGCGATCCGTTGCGACGGGCTTCCCGCAGTATCTGCGTCGCGAGGCGACCGGCGGCAAGGACCCGGCGCTGGTCCAGCTGTACTACGAGGAGCGGATCGACGACCCGGCGAACCCGGTGTGGCTGGCGCTCGCCGAGCAGTACACGGCGGCGGTGCGCGCGGCCGGGACGGCGCATCTGCTGGTGCAGGGGCTCAATCCGCTCGTCGCCGTGCTGAAGGCCGAGCGGTTCGGTGTGCTCGCCGCGGCGGGCTTGGATTGGCTGAATGTCACCGCCGTCGTGCACGACACGGCCAGCGCAGGCCGCCGGCTCGGCTACGTCGCGAGCCGGATCGACCAGACCGGCCTGACACTGAAACTGATCGCCGTGTCGGGGATGATCCGCCAAGGGCTGATCGACGCCGGTGTCCCCGCCGGGACGGTCACCACGGTTCTCAACGGTTTGGACGCCGACGAGTTCGGGCGGCGCATCGACGGCGCCCGCGGGGTGTTCCCGCGGGTCGCGGCTCGCAACTGCGTCCCGCTGGACGGTCGGGTCGTGCTGGTGTCGGCCCGCCGGGTGCCGTGGAAGGGCCACCAGGACGTCATCGAGGCCGCCGGCATCCTGCGAAACCAGGGCCGGGCGGGCGGCATCCGTGTGGTGATCAACGGTGCGGGGATGTCAGACAGCCGCTGGCCCTCCTACGACCACGACCTCGCCGCGCAGATCAACCGGCGTGGGCTGAACGGGACGGTGGTGCTGCTCGACGAGCTGGACCCCACCGAGGTCGCGTCCTGCTACACCGCCGCCGACGTCGCTGTGCTCGCCTCACGGGAGCCTGAGCCGTTCGGCTATGCCAACATCGAGGCGATGCTGGCCGGCGTGCCGGTCATCACGACGAATCACGGCGGGCCGGCCGAGTACATCGAGGACGGGGTGTCTGGGCTGTTGGTGCCGCCCAGTCAGCCAGCCGCGATCGCGCAGGCGCTGGACCGGCTCCTGCACGACAGCGCCCTGCACGGCGGGCTGGCCTCCGCGGGGCGGGCCGCGGCACGGCGTCTGAACTTGCGCGCGATGGCCGACGCCTACATGGATCTGATCACCCGACAGGCTCCGGCCGATACCTTCGCCGGGGCGGGTTCGCGATGACGTTCGTTCTGGGAGTGAACGCCGGAACCGGGACCTACCACGATCCGAGCGCCTGCCTGACCGACGGCGACGGCGCCGTTCTCGCCTTCGTGGAGGAGGAACGGCTCACCCGGACCCGGCACGCCCGCGGTGTGCGGATGCCCTCGCTGTCGGTCCGCCGATGCCTGAACCTGGCCGCCGTTACCGCCGGGGACATCGATGTGGTCGCCGTCGGCTGGGACGAGCCGCGGATGAGCAGCCGCGCCGGGCAGCCCTGGCGGTTCGACAGCCCCCGCGTGTTCTTGACCGCACTCGGGTTCCGCGGGCCTCGCTGGCCGGATCTGCACTTCGTGCCGCATCACCGCGCGCACGCGGCATCGGCGTTTCATGCCAGCGGGTACGACCGGGCTGCCGTCCTCGTGCTCGACGGCAACGGCGAAGACGAAAACACCTCGATCTACCGGGCGCGGCGCGGAGGCCCGCTCGTCCGGGTGGAGTCCTGGCCGCAGGTCTACAGCGTCGGGCACATGTACGAGGCGGTGAGCGCGTGGCTGGGCCTGGGGCGTCACGGCGCCGGGCGGACGATGGGGCTGGCGGCCTACGACGCCGGCAACGTACCGATCGATCCCGGCTGGCTCGTCCCCGACGGCGACCGGCTGGTCTGCGTGCTGGGCAGCGACCCGGGCCAGGACTACGACGTGCTCAAGGGCCGCTGGCACGAGCGGGTCGTCGCGTTCGCCGGCATGGACCGGCCAACCGAGCCTCCCGCATCCCTCGACGCCGACCCGGTGGCCGTCCGCGTCGCCGGTGCCGCCCAACTCACCGTCCAGACGGTCGTGCGCTGGCTCGCCGAACGCGCTCGTTCGCTGACGGGAATCGACGAGCTGTGTATAGCCGGAGGCGTAGGGCTCAACTGCGCCGTCAACGGCCGGCTACCCGGCCTGCTCTATGTCCCGCCGGTTCCCCACGACGCAGGCGTCGCGCTGGGCGCTGCATGGTCACTGACACCACCCACGCGTCCGGCGATCTTCTCCGCATACACTGGCGGCTATCCCGAAAAACGTCCGGATGGCCTCACCGGCGTGATCGTGCGCGACGTCGATGTCGACAGCGTCGCGGGCCTTCTGCTCGATGGCCGGGTTGTCGGTGTGTGCCGCGGACGAAGCGAGGCCGGGCCGCGGGCGCTGTGCCACCGATCGTTCCTCGCCAGCCCGGTCTCGGCGCGGATGCGGCAGCGGATGAACGTGCTCAAACGCCGGGAGCTGTGGCGGCCGTTCGGTCCGGTCACCAACGCCGACCCTGGCCTCTGGTGGTCGTCCGTGGGACACCTGGACCGCTACATGGTCGGCGCAGCCCGGCTCACCGAGCTGGGAGCCGCCGAGCTGCCTGCGATCGCCCACGTCGACGGCACCACCCGCCCGCAGCGCCTTCGCGACGCCGACGAACCGTTCGTCGCCGCCGTGCTCGACGAGATCGCCTGCCGAGGGCACCCGCCGGTTCTGCTGAACACATCCTTCAACGGGCCCGGTGAGCCACTGGTCGACTCCGCAGCCGAAGCACTGGACTGCGCCCGTCGTCTCGGCGCTGACGCGGTGGTCACCGACACCGCGCTTCTGCTTCTCGACTCGGTGAAGACCAGCCGACGATGACGTTGCGGACACGCCCCTCGGCCCGCTACCAGCGGGTTGGCGACGGCGAACACAGCGAGGTGTTCCGCCGACCGGGCAGCCGGTGGTGCATCCAGCTGTTCACCGTCGACTGCCCCGAGCTGACCGTTTCCAAGGTCAGCGACGAATACCACTATCTGAGACAGGTGTACGCGGCCCTGCCCGAACTCCTTCCCACACAGCGCCTGTTCGTTCCCCACCCAGCTGCCCACATCTCCGAAACCCTGCTGGTCAAGCAATGGGTGGACGTCGACACGACCCGGCCACTCAACCGCACCCGCCCCACAGACCTGCCACCGGCCGGCGTTGACGATCTGCTTCAGTTCATCCGCATCACCCGCGGGCTCCTCGACCGGGCCGTCAGCGAGCCCACGCTGCTCCCCGACATCATCGACACCCGCTTCCAGAACCTCGCCGTCAACACCGGCGGACGGCTCCGGCTCCTCGACACCAACCGCCTGATCAACACGGTGGCGTTGCGGACGCTGCCCCCCGGCCAGACCCTCGACCCCGACCGGCGCCCCATCCACGCCCGCCTGCTGCGCCGCCTGATGTACCTCCAGGCACACTTCGCCGGCGCCACCCGACGCAACCTCGCCGACGACCCGGTCTACCGGCGATACCTCAGCCCGGCTGCCTTACACCGGCTGTTCGACGAGAGCACCGCGGACGGGGAACCGATATGACCATCCGACGCCACCGCTACACCCCTGCCGACCGCCAGCGCCTGCACCGCGAGCCAGACGCCGGCCGACCGGGCGCGCCATTCGTCCTCGACCACTCCCGGGTTGTGCACTCGGTGGCGTTACGTGCCCTGGCGGGCAAGCCGCAAGCCCTCGACGTCGAGGAAGGCCGCAGCGCGCGTACCCGCCTGTCTCACTCCCTCGAAGTCGCCCGCATCGCCCGCGCGATCGGCAGCCCGCTCAGGGCCGACTCCTGGCTGCTGGAGACCGCCGGTCTCGCCCACGATCTCGGGCATCCCCCGTTCGGACACAACGGCGAGACCGCGCTCGACGAGATCGCTCGGCCCGTCGGCGGCTTCAACGCCAACGCGCAGACGCTGCGGATCCTCACCCGCCTCGAACCCGGAGCCCCAACTGCACCCGCCGGGCTGAACCTCACCCGCGCGACCCTCGACGCGACCTGCAAGTACCCCTGGCCACGCCGCCCCGGCGACCACCACTTCGGCGTCTACGACGACGACCTGCCCGTCCTCGCCTGGATTCGGGACCACCACACCGAACGGGCCGTCAGCTTCGAGGCGCAGATCGTCGACTGGGCCGACGACGTCGCCAATGCCGTCGCCGACCTCGACGACGGCATCCGGGCACGGCTCCTACATCCCAACCTGCTCGCCGACCGCGGCGAACGCGCCGCCCTCGCCCGCCTCGCCGCCGACCGCATCACAAGCCAGCCGGCCGCCGACGTCGAAACCGCCGCGTCCGAACTGGCGCGCCGCCCGGCAATAACGGGTCTTCTCCGCGACGGCTACGACGGCAGCTCCGACGCCGAGGCCACACTGCGCCACCTGACCGAATCGCTCACTGAGCACTACATAACCGAAACCGTGACTCAGGACCGGTCGCAATCCGGTCGCCGCAGCCGACACCGGCGACGCCTCGCCATCCCGGCGCAAGCCCACGCGGAGGTCGCCTGGCTACGAGCCCTCACCCTGCACCACATCCTGCGAGCATCCGCACGCCGCGACCGCCGACACCAACAGCGACAGACACTCCTCGAGCTCGCCGACGCGCTGCTCGCAGCCGCCCCGCACGCCCTCGACCCGCCGTCCGCACACGCCTGGGCGACGGCCGACGATGACCCTGCCCGCCTCCGGATCGTCGTCGACCACATCGCCGGGCTCACCGACGCCGGCGCCCGCGCCCGCCACCGCACTCTGCTCGCACGCCCATCCGGACACGGCCCATGAACCTTTCCACCGAATGAGGAAGCAGCCTGACACGCCCGACCGACCAACCGAAAACGCAATGCCACCCGCTACGGACTCTGCGACACTGTCGCCCGACTCACCGACGAGCACAAAGGATCTTCATGCTGCGCATCGCCGTTCCGAACAAGGGCTCTCTCTCCACTCCGGCGACGACGATGCTCCACGCGGCCGGCTACCCGACCCGCACCGACACCAAGGAACTCGTCGTTGTCGACAAGCACAACCAGATCGAGTTCTTCTACCTGCGGCCCCGCGACATCGCCGTCTACGTCGGTTCCGGGCGCCTCGACGTCGGGATCACCGGACGCGACCTGCTCATCGACTCCGCCGCAGCAGCCGAGGAAATCCTGCCCCTCGGCTTCGCACGGTCGACCTTCTACTTCGCCGGCACACCCGGCGCAGGCACATCAGTCAGCGACCTCGCCGGCACCTCGATCGCCACCTCCTACCCCGGGATCGTCGCCAAGTACCTCGCCGAACACGGCGTACAGCCCGGACAGATCGTCCGTCTCGACGGCGCCGTCGAAACGTCACTGCGACTCGGGGTCGCCAACGTCATCGCCGACGTCGTTGAAACCGGCACGACGCTCGCCCGCCTCGGCCTCACGACCATCGGCGAGCCGATCATGACTTCCGAAGCGGTCGTCATCCGCCCCCACGCCCCCAAGCCAGACGCCGACAAGGCAACCCGGCGGTTCGTCCGCAGGCTGCGCAGCGTCCAGGTAGCTCGCGACTTCGTCATGATCGACTATGACATCCCCGCAGCGGTCCTCGACCAGGCGGTAGCGATCACGCCGGGGCTGGAATCGCCCACCGTCGCACCCCTGCACCGCGAAGGCTGGCTCGCCGTACGCGCCCTGGTCCCCACCGATCAGACCCAGCCCGTCATGGACGCGCTCGAAGCCATCGGCGCCCGCGCCATCCTCGCAACCCCGATCCGCGCGTTCCGCCACTGACGCCACCGAACCGACCGCGTCGCCAACCGACAGCCACAGCGCCACGCGTAGTTGAGAGATAACCGATATCAGACGGCGTGGACGTGCCTGGCGCCCTGTTGGGACACACTCTCGCGGGCGCCGATCCGTGCAGCCCCCTCGCTCAGCTCCTCGCCGAGGATCTCGACGTCCGTCTCGCCCTTGAGACACGAAGCCTCATCGAGGACACCCAAGATCCTGAGAACACGGCGGAGACCGACCGGCACGACGACGACCCCGGCCCACACGGACAGGCACCGAGCCTCACCGGCCGCATGCCCCAGCAGCGGCCCTACGGCCCGCTTCCCATCGAAAAAAATCCACCCCGGTCGACCGAGGCCAACCGGGGTTCGAACATGGCAACTCTGGTGGAGGTGAGGGGACTCGAACCCCTGGCCTCCTCCGTGCGAGGGAGGCGCTCTACCAGGCTGAGCTACACCCCCTGGAGCTCCTGCAGCTTACCGCAGACCTGGACGGGCGTGACGAGCAGGCCCAGCCACACTCCATGCGATCTCCATAAGATCATGATCTCGTGCGGCGCTGGGAGATATCGGCGCAGGAGCAGCCGCGCATCAGTCGAATCGAGCCGGGATCAGCCGCGGCTCACCCACCCTCGCGCGGGGCAGCCGCGCAACAGCCAGGCCGACATCAACGCCAACACCGGCAGCCGCGTCCGCCTCGGCCATCAGCCGGGCGAACAGCTTCGCGGCCTCCCCCGGCCGCAGCAGACCGGCCTCGTGACCACGCCAGCCGCGTTCCCGACCGCCGTCGAAGACGACCTGGTGATCGGGAACATCCTCACGCTCGAAGAACAAACGAGCACGGCCGAAAACAGCCCCGCCGTCGGGGGCAGCGCCGGGGCGCGCCGGACCGCTGTCGATGACGTCACCATCGCTGTCCGCATCCAATGCGGAACAGATCCGCTTCTCAAACGCCCGTCCCCCCCAGGACGAATAATCAGCTGGATGATTCATCCAGAGCGACAGCCCCTCCTCCGGGGTCCATGTCGGGTCCCAGTACGGGAACTGCCACATCGCGCGACCGGGACGAAACACGGACAGCGTCATCCGCACGCCGCGACAGCGCAGATGGAAGCCGAACCCGTCCGGACGCAGCCCGCGCAGTTCCACCGGCACCCCGCAGCTGGCTGGGCAGAGCCGAAAGCCAGCGGCCCGCAAGTGCGCGGTCCACTCGTCGAACGTCCACTCGTCGAACGTCCACTCCCAGCCAGCCAGATCGCCGGAGATCCCGGCACACTGACCACTAAGGTCATAACTCATTGTGACGCCCCTTTGCGTTCACATCGGCAATGACTGGCGGATGCCATCCGAATGGCAAACAAATAACAAACAGATGACGAATTAAGAAACAAAAAAGAGAAAAATAAACGATGCCAGCCGGGACGGCCCCACGGCGACCACGGATCACATGCCCGAGTGAGCCTCAGGCGAGCATCTGGGGACGCATCGCCCACATGCCGTTTGATCTACACAAGCCAGCCGGAAGCAACCGGGCCTCTCCGACGATGACCCCTCGCGCGCGACCGAATGAACAGGCCAGGGACGCCGGACGGTAGTGCGGACGTCAGCGCACGCGAGGGCACCGACAACAGGCCCCCGCGCGGACGCACGTCACAGCCCCGGGGAACAGCCGGAAGCATGTGGTGATGTTGACGTGACGCTGGTGGCGGACGCACGTCACAGCCCCGGAGAACAGCCCGGAGATACGCGGCGCGCGGATGGTCACGCACCCATTATGCACAGGCTGTACGTGCCGCTGTCGAGACGGCCAACAGGCCACGCACAACTGCGACCATCGCCCGCCGCAGGGCTGCCGGAGGTCCCGGACCAAGCGCCGGGGTGCCCAAGCGGGGCCGCCAACGGGCTGTTCCGAGTCAGCCGAAAGTGGACACTTCGATGATGGGCAGGCCCGCGTTTCTGGCCTTGTCCACCAGATCGTCGGTCACCGACGCGCGGTGCGAAACGACCGGACGCAATACCAGCGCGACGATGCCCTCGGCGGGTGTTCGCCGCAGCTGTACGGCGCGCGCGAGCAGGCGGGTGTTCGTGCGGTGGTACACCGTGTCGTCCTCGACCTCACCGAGGATCTCCAGCTCACACGGCTTCAACGAGCCGATCAGCTGGTCGTACCGGGCGCACCAGAAAGATCCACGGCCATGGACCGACGTCCGCCGAAACGTGTCGACATCAAACGGCAGCACCACCCGCACGCCAAGCCCTGCCGACCGCGCGGCGGCCAACACCACCAGGTCAGCTCCGGAGGCAGCCGCGCCGATCAACAGCCGTGGGCGCAGCTTCGCGAGGGCGGCCTTGGTCCGCCGTTCGACATCAGGCAGATCACGTTCGCGAAAGCGAGGCGGTTCGGTATCTCGGTTGTCGATCTGGACGCCACCAAAAACAGCGATCACCGACATCATCAGTGGCCCATCACGATGTGGATTTTGGCACACATCCATCCGCCGTACGACTGGAGCACCTTTTTCAACCGTCGATCAGGCGGGCGCCCGGCAGCCGAGTCGTCAGCTGCCGACCGCGTGCCGTCGCCACAGCTCGTCTGGTTCGTCCGGATCCTCGGTTCCCACCTCGGGCTGCTGCGAGTCGGCCGTCGGCGCCGGCCCCGCGGTCAGCCCACCGTGCGCCCCCGGCGGATTGACCTGCACCCGCCCCGGCTTGGAGGAGTTCGGCCGAGCCCCCGCCGCCCGGCCCGCCGAACGCCCGCCGCCGGTGGACCCGGCCTCCTGGCTGGAATCCCACTCGGCATCGGCCCAGCCCGCGTCCTCGTTCCCGTCGGCCTCGAATCCAGCGTCGACGGTCGCGGCGTGGGAGTAACCGAAGTAAGCGGCGTCCGCGGAGTCGCCAGCGGCACCAGCCACGGTCCGCGCGGCCCCCTCGATGTCTCCCCCGACGCCCTCCTCGGTGGCCATCGCGCTGCCGACGAGCCCGTCGACCGGACGGACATCCCCGCCGACGCCAACGCCAACGCCGCCGCCCTGATTGCCGACGACCGCGCCTTCGACGACACGCGATTGCCGGCTGACGCCGGCTGCCCCGGCGCGTGCCGCGGCAGCCGCCGCGATCTGGGTGAGGTCGACCGTCTCCGCGGCGGCAGTCATCAGATCATCGCTGATATCGGCGTCGCGATGGACCGCGACGGGGTCGGAGAGCCGGAACGGTTCGCTGCCGGCCGCCCATGGCCCGGCCGCGCTGCCGGTGGCACTGGGGCGAGCGGTCTGACGGCCGTAGCGGGCAGCCCGCTCCGCCGCGATCCGGCGGTCCAGCGCCAGGCGGGAGGCTCGCAGGCGTTGGTCCGCTCGGGCGGTCCGGCGCAGGTGGACTACGTAGCCGACGAACGCGACATCCGCCAGGAGCTGAGGAAAGATCCATAGACCACGCAACAACCCGGTGAGCAACGCGGTCATCAGTACCGCGACAAAAATGATCAACAATCGCCGGCGGCGGAGCCGAACCAGCGCCAGCCGCTGCGCGTCGGCCTTCCGCCGCGACGCGGGCGTTGCATACCGTCCGGTTCCAGCGCCCTTTCCAGCCGGACCGCGACCAGGCATAGCGTGACCGGATGCGCTGGCGCCAGGGGGATGGCTCTCCGCCGGGAAAACGGGACGCGCGGGTCGGGAAGCCGGGTCGGCACCCTGCCGGGAAGCGCCTGGCCGCATCGCGGACCCCCTGCCCGACCACGGCACCCCCCGCAACGCGAGGACTCGCATGGCCATCGTGAAACGTTCAGCTGAGCGCTGTTCCAGCGTGTTGTCATGGTGCCTCAACCACATGGGGATTAGCACGAAACCCCAGACCGCGACGATCGCGAGCCAGATGAGCGCGCTCATGGCCGCGGATGTGGAAGGCGGCGCCATGCCGCGAACCCGCAACAGCCCGCACGCGGCTCGGACGCCGCAGACTGCCGCGCAGGCCAGCTGACCATGGACGGTGGCCTTCCTGCCGACTCGGATATCGATGATGACGCCGGCCGGCTCGGACCTCGCAGCCAGCCATGCCGAAATGCGGTGAGGCCCAAGCGACGCGATCATGAAAAGTCTCACGCAGCCAGCGGTGTTAAGGAACGTTAGTGAGGGAATACCGTCTGGTCACCGACCTGAAGCCCGCGTGTCGCACTATCGCGATGCGTACCACGTTTACATTCGGCAACATCGCAGTCACCGTAAGACAGCAGTAAGGCCAGTCACCTTTATGACGGCTCGCCCCCACAGCACAAAAGGATCTTAATGGACCGACAAACCGTGACAACCTCATCCTCCAGGTGGTCACCATCACACGCAACAGCACGCAAGAGCAATCGTGTGACTACCTGAAGTCAAGAAACGATATCCGACTGGTTACTCTCAGCTCTGTGACGCGCGGATGCCACGCCAGCGATTCAGTAACCCTTCTGGGGCGTCCTCCACAGTGACGGCATAGCTGATGTGGTCCCGGTAAGCTCCCCCGATCGCCAGATAGCGCCGGTGGAACCCCTCCTCTCGGAAGCCGAGCTTTTCCACCACCCGGCGGCTGGCCGTGTTCTCGGGGCGGACGTGCGCCTCCACCCGGTGCAGTGCCGCCGCGGCGAAACAGTGGTCCACCACCAGCGCCACCGCGGTCGGGGTGATACCGCGCCCGGCATACCCGCGGTCAACCCAGTAGCCGACATGCCCGCTGTTCAGCGCACCACGAACAATCGTGGAGACGGTGACCTGCCCCACCAGCCGCCCCTGAAACGTCATCGCGAACGGCAGCGCCGTGCCAAGACGCGCCTGTTGACGCAGCCGCCGCACCATCCGGTTGTAGACCCCTATGGTCTGGCGCTGCGCCCACGCGTCCGCCGTGACAGGCATCATCGCCGGGGTCGCCTCCCACGGCACGAGCCAGTCACCGTTACGCACCCGGATATCGACCCAGGTAACAGCCTCACGCAACCGCAGCGGACGTACCCCGACCGCTCCGTCAGCCAGACTTGCCGGCCACCCGGGTGCCCTCATCCCGCCCCTCCCGGCTCCCGGTCCGCGGCGCCCGGATCGGCGTAAAAATGATCACCACCGCCGCGTATCTGGGCTATGGCATGCCCGACGACCCCAGCCAGCACGTCCACGCCGTCCGCGACACCGCCCGCCGAGCCCGGCAGGTTCACCACCAGCGTGTCGCCCCGGACACCGACGATGCCGCGGGAAAGAACCGCGGTCGGGATCTTCGCCCGCCCGGCGTCGCGCAGTGCGGCGGCGAGCCCGGGCACTTCTCGGTCGATCACCTGCCGGGTCGCCTCCGGTGTGACGTCCCTGGGCGCGAGGCCGGTACCACCGGTGGTGACAATCAGGTGGATGTCCGCCGCGACGGCCGCCTCCAGCGCGGTCACGATCGCCGACCGGTCGTCGGGGACGACGACCACGTCGTCGACGGAAAAACCGATCAGGCGGAGCGCCCTGGCGGCTGACGGACCGGAACGGTCAACGTAACTGCCCGCGTACACCCGATCAGAAATGGTAATCACCCGGGCACGGCTGCCCGCCGGCACCCCCGACGCGTGGCTCATCGGATGACGCCGTCCGGCCCATCCGCATCCGGGGAACGGTGCCAGTCACCAGAACGCCCGCCGGTCTTGGCCAGCAGCCGGATGCCGGTGAGCGTCGCGGCCGGATCAACCGCCTTGACCATGTCGTGCAGGGCGAGCCCAGCCACCGCGACCGCGGTCAACGCCTCCATCTCCACGCCGGTGCGGTCCGTCGTCCGGGTGGTTGCGGTGATCTCGACACCATGATCATAAACGGTCAGCTCAACCTGGACCCCTGACAGCGCGATCGGATGACACAGCGGGATGAGCTCAGGTGTGCGCTTGGCACCCATGATGCCGGCCAGCCGGGCGACAGCGAGCGCGTCTCCCTTGGGCACACCGGCGCCACGAAGCAGGCCGACGACGGCCGGCGCGACCCGCAGGCACCCCTGGGCGACAGCCGTCCGCGCTGTCACCTCCTTGGCCGAGACGTCGACCATGCGTGCGGCACCGGCGGCATCCACATGGGTCAGCCCCGGCTCGCTCACGCCCGCGCCCGCGGCTGGACCGGGCCCACGACCGCCCGGTCACCACCGCGCTCCGGATCGCCGGGCTCCGGGTCACTGAACTCCGGATCACCGAACTCCGGCAGGTCACCGCCGAGATACAGCGCTGTCAGCTCCGTCCCCGCGGGCACGTCGGCGCTGTCCTCCGGGACGATCAGCAACGCGTCCGCGACCGCCAGGGCCGACATCTGATGCGAGCCCTGAACGCCCACCACGTGGGCGACCGGCGGCCGTCCGGCATCAGACGCGGCCAACCGGGCCCGCAGATAGGAGCGTCTGCCGCGGGGCGAGCGCAGCTCGTGGGCGGTGGTGACCACCAGCGTCGGGCGCCGCACGGACGCAAGTCCCCGCAGCCGCAGCAAGGCGGGCCGGACGAACAGCTCGAACGACACCAGCGCGCTGACCGGGTTGCCCGGCAACGTGAACACCGGCACCCCGTCGATCACGCCGAACCCCTGCGGCATCCCGGGCCGCATGGCCACCGACTCGAAACGGACCTTCCCCGGCCCAGCGAGAACCTGTTTCACCACGTCGAAGGCGCCCACGCTCACCCCGCCAGTAGTGATCACCACATCGGTCCCGGCCAGGATGTCGGCGAAGACCGCGGCGAACGCGGCCGGGGAGTCCGGGACACCGGCAAGCCGCCGTACGTCCGCGCCCGCCTCGCGCGCCGCCGCCGCCACCGCGTGGCTGTTCGAGTCGACGATCTGCCCCGGGCCGAGGGGCTCCCCCACTTCGACCAGCTCGCTGCCGGTCGACAGCACCGCGGCTCGGGGACGGGGATGCACAACCGGCGTCGCCACGTTGAGCGCGGCCAGCAGGCCGAGCTGGGCCGCGCCGAGCAGCCGCCCGGCGGGCAGGACCAGATCGCCCACGGCCACGTCCTCGCCAGCGCGGCGGATGTGCTGACCGGGTACGGGCGCACGCGTCACGGTCACCCGGTCCATCCGGCCGTCGGTCCACTCAAGCTGGACGACGGTGTCGGCGCCGGGCGGCAGCGGCGCGCCTGTCATGATCCGCGCCGCGGTGCCGCGCGCCACCGGCGACGGTGTGCCCGCCGCCGCCGGGATATCCCCGGTGACCGGCAGGGTGACCGGCCGATCGGGGCTGGCGCCGACGACGTCCGCGGCGTGCACGGCGTATCCGTCCATGGCCGAGTTGTCGAACCCGGGCAGGGCGGAAGCCGCGTGCAGGCCCGCCGCGAGCACGCAGCCGTGGGCGGACCGCAGCGGCAACGGCCGTGGTGGCAGCGGGACGATCGCGTCGAGGATGCCGGCGACATGCTCGTCCACCGATTTCATCACCGAGCAGGCTCAGCCTTGGGCCCCCCGGAAGAGACGTACTCCTCCAACCACGGGTACAGCTCCGCGCCGATGTCCGACCGCTCACAGGCGAGCCTGATCACGGCCTTGAGATAGTCCACCCGGTCGCCGGTGTCATACCGACGCCCGGTGAAGACCACTCCGTGGACGGGCTCACCAGCATCGTCACCGAGCGTCGCGAGCGTCCGCAGTGCGTCGGTGAGCTGGATCTCGTTCCCGCGGCCGGGTGGTGTCTCCCGCAGCACGGCAAAGATCGACGGCGACAGGATGTACCGGCCGATGATCGCGAGATTGCTGGGCGCCTCGGCGACCGGCGGCTTCTCCACCAGGTCCCGGATGCGGACCGTCTGGTAACCGGCGGCCGGCGCATCCCCGGCGGGGGTTGTGACGGGCGCCGGGTCAACCGTCGCGACCCCGTACAGGGAGACAAGATCCTCAGGTACCTCCATCAGGGCCACGACGCTTCCCCCGAAACGCTGCCGCACCGCGAGCATCTCCACCAGCAGCGGGTCACGCTCGTCGATCAGGTCGTCGCCGAGCAGCACGGCGAACGGCTCGTGACCGACGTGCGCGGCCGCGCACAGCACCGCGTGCCCGAGCCCGCGCGGCGCCTGCTGCCGGACGGAGTGCACCTCGGCGAATCCGGCGGACGCGCGGACCCTGTCCAGGCGGGCCGTGTCGCCCTTGCGTTCCAGGGCGGCCTCCAGCTCGGCCTCCCGGTCGAAATGATCCTCTATCGCCTTCTTGGTGCGGCTCGTAACAAGCAGGACGTCTCGCAGACCAGCACGCGACGCCTCCTCCACCACATACTCGATGGCCGGCCGGTCGACGACCGGCAGCATCTCCTTGGGAAGGGACTTGGTCGCGGGCAGGAACCGGGTGCCCAGCCCCGCAGCCGGAATCACCGCCTTCGTTACTGACATGGCGAAACCATAACCGCATGCCGGGCGGAGGGTCACCGCGGCGCGGTCGCGCCGGGTGGGCACAAGGCCTCCCGGTTCCCCCACCCACCACCGCCGGGGGTACGGATCGTGACGACCGCGCCGGCAGCCAGCTCAAGGCTCGTCTTGGGCGCCAGCGCGACACCGTCCACCTCGTTACGGCCCATCCCGCCCGGCCCACCGCCAGCGGCGCCCGGTGGCGCATGCCGACGGCGATCGGTGAGCAGCGACAGGGTCGCCGGTTCCAGCACCCGGATCGACCGCACCAGCCCAGCGCCACCGGGGTGCAGCCCCGGCCCGGATGTGGCCGGGTCCAGCTCGTAGCGTTCGACCCGCATCGGGTACTCCAGCTCCAGCGCCTCGATCGGAGTGTTCAGAGTGTTGGTCATCCCGACGTGCACACCGGACGGCCCCGGTCCGCGTGAGGACGCGCCCTGGCCGCCGCCCAACGTCTCGTAGTACGTCCACCCACGCCCACCGATGACCACATTGTTCATCGTGCCCTGGCCCTGCGCGGGCAGGCCCGCGGGCGAGCCCGCCGTTGCCGGCTGGGCTGCGACGGCCTGGGCGAGAGCCGTGAGCACCGTGTCCGCGATCCGCTGGGAGGTCTCGACGTTGCCGGCGACCACCGCCGACGGCCGGCGCGCGTCCACCAGCGACCCGGGCTCGGTCAGCACCGTGAGCGGCGCGTAGGTGCCGTCGTTGGCCGGGACGTCGTCGGGCAGCAGCACCCGCAACGCGAAACAGCAGGCCGATCGGGTGACCGCGCGCGGGCAGTTCACGTTGCCGGGTACCGCCGCCGCCGTTCCCGCGAAGTCGACGGTCAGCGCGTCCCCCTCGATCGTCACGGTCACCCGGATCGGGATGTCGTCGTCCCCCGCGCCGTCACCCTCGACCTCGCCGACAGCGGTGTACCGGCCGGCCGGCAGGCTCGCGATCACTGCTCGGCTCCGCCGTTCGCCATAGGCCAGCACCTCGGCGAAAGCCGCCAGCACCACGGACAGGCCCCGACGTTCGACTAGCCCGGCCAGGCGGATGCCGGCGAGCCGGTTCGCGGCGGCCTGCGCGCGCAGGTCGCCCCGCCGCAGCTCGGGGGTCCGGGAGTTCGCACAGATCAGCTCAAGGATGTCGGCCTGCCACACACCGTCGGCGACAAGCCGCACCGGTGGGATGATGAGGCCCTCCGCGTAGATCTCCCGCGAGTCGGCCGGCATCGACCCGGGCCGCATCCCGCCCACGTCCGAATGGTGCGCGCGGGTCGCGGCATAGGCGATGATCTCACCCTCCGCCGCCAGCGGCGAGACGAGGGTGATGTCGGGCAGATGGTTCCCCCCGGCGAACGGGTCGTTGAGCACCCACACGTCACCGGGCGCGGCACCGCGCTCGGACACGGCACGCACCGACTCGTACATCGCGCCGAGGTGCACCGGAACATGGGCGGCCTGGGCGACCATCCGCCCAGCCGCGTCGAACAGGGCGGCGGAGCAGTCCCGGCGTTCCTTGATGTTGGACGAGTAGGCGCTGCGGACCAGCAGGGTCCCCGTCTCCTCGGCGATACCGGCCAGCGCGCTCGCCAGCACCGACAACGTCACCGGATCCATCTCGTCCTCCGTTCGGCTCGCCG
>NZ_CAKJTM010000006.1:52887-72478 GCF_917627345.1 Protofrankia sp. CiP3
CCCCGCGTTCGCGCTGGCGCCCTGCTGCCTGCCAATATCCAGGACACCCGTGCCGACGCATCCGGCGACTATCGTGACGGCTGACACCAGGTATGGCCGGAGGTTGGATGTGCGCAAGTTCGTCATCATGGGCGTCCAGGGAAGCGGGAAGGGCACACAGGCGAAAATGCTCGCCGATGAACTCGATCTCGTCCATATCAGTGTGGGTGACATATTCCGCTGGAACGTACAGAGTCACACCAAATTGGGCGCCCAGGTCAAACGGATCGTCGCCAGCGGCCACCTGGTCGGGGACGATCTGGTCGAATCCGTCGTCCGCGAACGCCTCGCCAGCCACGACTGGAACTACGGATTCATCATCGACGGTTTCCCGCGCAACGCCCGCCAGGCCGAGTTCTTCCTGGAAAGCTACGACATCGATGGCGTGATCTACCTCGATCTCCCCGACGAGGAGGTCTACCGCAGAGTGCTCGCCAGACGGCTGTGCTCACGGTGCGGGCTGGACTACAACCTCATCGCCAGCCGCCCGCGGGCCGCGGACACCTGTGACGTCTGCGGCGGCCAGCTGCTGACCCGTTCGGACGACAACCCCGAGGCCCTCGGGGTCCGCCTTCGCGAATATCACGAGAAGACCCGGCCAGTGATGGAGATCTTCCAGCGTAAGGAATACGTGGCGGTCATCGACGCCCGGCATCAGGCCGTCGACGTGCAGGCCGAGATCCGCGAGCACTTCGATCTGCCCAAGAGCGACCGACAATAGGGGACGCGGCGTCGCGGGGCTGGGGCACGCACCTCGCCGCATCGCTCCCCATCCATCGCTGCGCGATGCACGGGTACCCCGGCTCGTCGGTCGCCACCCAACACCAGGGTGGCTCCCTCCGCCGCCTTGCGATGCACGCACCCCAGCCCCGCTCCTTGATCCACGCCCCTATTGCCGGTCGCTCTAAGTTCGCGCCGTCGTGAACGGCCGCGCGGCCAGCGGCCTCAGGAGCGGCCAAGCCAAAGGCCGCGCGATCATGATTCTTCACGCGCGGCCAGCGGCCTCAGGAAATCAAGAGGTGACGTGGGCTAGAAACCACCGGGAACGGCGAGGTTCACCAGGGACGAGAAATTGCGGAAGAACAGCTCAAGAAAATGACCGAAAGTAAGCATTCGATCAACGACCTCCTTGTGGCGGGCAGCATATTTAATCACATGCCGTGCAAATTCCAATACACAGAGTAGCCAAAAAATCTGTGATTGGCAGCGACCGCGCTGGGCGTGTTGACATTCGGCGCCGCGGGGATGCCGGACGTCCCGGTCCCGCCGGATGCCCACCCCCAGCTGCCCTCAGCCGCCCCCGGCCGCTCGCATGCGGCCAGTCCCATTGATCATCATGCGCGGGATACGGTACGGGCTGCGTACCGTGCTGGAAGCGCGGCGCCGCGAGAGGAGAGAAGTTCTCGATGAGCGACGAGCAGCTCGTCCGGCCCGCGCTGGTCAGCGGGTTCCCCGAGTGGCTGCCGGAGGTCAGGCTGGTCGAGCAGCGCTGGCTCGACGAGATCCGCCAGGGGTTCGAGCGCTACGGCTTCTGCTCGGTCGAGACCCCGTCCGTCGAGGCCCTTGAGGTTCTGCTGGCCAAGGGCGAGACGTCCCAGGAGGTCTACACGCTGCGCCGGCTCCAGGCCGAGGCTGCCGACGACGGCGATGCCCGGCTCGGCCTGCACTTCGATCTGACCGTGCCGTTCGCCCGGTACGTCGCCACGCACTTCAACGACCTGGTCTTCCCGCTCAGGCGCTACCAGATACAGCGGGTCTGGCGGGGCGAGCGCCCGCAGGAGGGGCGCTATCGTGAGTTCACCCAGTGTGACATCGATGTCATCAACATCGACCACGTTCCGCTCCACTTCGACGCCGAGCTTCCCCGGATCATTCACGAGATCCTGACCGGTCTGGACATCCCCGCCTGGTCGGTCAATATCAACAACCGGAAGGTGCTGCAGGGCTTCTACCGCGGCCTGGGCATCGATGATCCGCTCGCCGTCATCCGGATCGCGGACAAAATTGACAAGATTGGCACAGCCGGCGTCGAGAAACTGCTCGCCACGCGGCTCGAGCTGACGCCCGCGCAGATCAGGTCCTGTCTGGATCTCGCCCACATCCGCGGCCGCGACGCGGGCGTCGCCGATGACATCCGCCGTCTCGGCGTCACCTCCGAGCTGTTGGCCGAAGGCCTCGACGAGCTGTCCTTTGTCCTGGCCGAGCTGTCGGACCTGCCTGCGGGCAGCGTCGTGGCGGATCTCTCCATCGCCCGCGGCCTGGACTACTACACCGGCACCGTCTACGAGGGAAAGTTCGTCGACTGGCCCGACTACGGCAGCATCTGCTCGGGCGGCCGGTACGCCGACCTCGCCGGCTCCTTCATCCGCCGGCACCTGCCCGGGATCGGGATGTCCATCGGGCTCACCCGGATCTTCGCCAAGCTCGTGGCCGAAGGCCGCCTGCCCGCCGGCCCGAGCTGCCCCAGCGACGTGCTGGTCGTCATCCCGAGCGACGCCCGCCGCGCCGAGGCGGGCGCCACCGCGGCCCTGCTGCGCAACCGCGGTTACAACGTCGAGGTCTACCACCAGGCCGACAAGCTGGGGAAACAGATCCGTTATGCCTCCCGCAAGGGCATCCCGTTCGTCTGGTTTCCCCCCTTCGAGGACGGCAAGCCGCACGAGGTCAAGGACATGGCCGGCGGCGAACAGGTCACCGCCGACCCACGGACCTGGGCCCGCCCCTGAAACCGGTGGCGACGCCGGGTGGGCCCGGACCAGCCACGGCTGGGCAAGCGGGCTCAGCCCGGCGCAGCGGCTCAGCCTGGCGCGATGAACGCCCGGAGCTCCTTCTTGAGCGACTCGAGTTCGTCGACCAGCACGCTGTCCCAGGTGTCCGGCAGCCCCTGCCCGTTCACCATCACGTGCTTGCTCAGGCCCTCACGCAGGCCTCGCAGACACTCCCTCAGCTTCTTCGGCGACGGCGGCTTGGGAACTTTTCCCTTATCCCGTCCCTGCTTACGTAGGGCCTTTTCCCGTCCGTGCGAAGCCGGGCTGGCGTTGCGGTAGCACGCAAGGTCGTTGGCCTGCGGGATATATCGGGGCTTCTTCCGGTCACAGAATGCATACCATCCCTTGTCACCGTGCTTTCCCAACGTCCCTTCGCACAGGGCCACGGCACGCATCGCACAACCCCATCGATCGCTGCCGGCGAGTGTCTGGATGAGTCTGAGCCGGGCGCGCAGCAACAGCAGCGCGGAATTCTCCTGATCCGGTATACCGATCGAAGCGAGCCATTCCGGATCGACACCGGCAGCCACCCTGGTGGTCGGCGTTCTCCGCCGTCCTTCCCCGCCATCGACCGAAACAAGGGAAAGTCTTCTCACCCTGGTGGCAAGTGGACGCAGCCGCGACGACCCTCGGTCGAGCAGCGTAGCCGCGGCACTGACGTCCAAGCACTCGAGCGCGGAGAGCGCGACCCGGGCCAGCTCGGAGTCCCCTGCGATACGGCTGAGAACCGCATTCTGATCGACCTCGACGATCGACTCATCCGAACTCGGCGCGGCGCGGCGGATCTCCAGCAGCCTGGTCGGGCAGGACGCGTACAGGCCCCACTTGATGCCCGTGAGCAGAAGCCCGAGCCCCTGCGGCTTCCGACCGGAGCCGGCGGCCACGCGTACCTCCCCAACCGTGTCAAGCTCTTGGTCATCGGCTTTGAGGGCGCCCCAGACGTCCGATCGAATGTCGTCGAGATCGTCGAACTCGATGCCGCATTCCAGCAGAACCCGGCAGTCGACTTTCTCAGTCCGAGCCCGCGCCTTCGCCTCCCATAGCCGGCCGACCGGTGCGGTCTCTTTTGACACCAGCATCCGGATCACTGGTTCGAAACCGTCCCGATACGCCCGGGCGATGAGCGCGTCCAGACGCGGCGTCGCTGGATCGTCACCCTCGATCGGGTCCATACCCATGGCGACGAGGATGAGCGCACGCCGGTCACCGAGGTAGGGCCACTTCGGGTAGCCGAGATCTGCGATTCCCTCGTCAAAGCGCGGCAGCTGGTCCTGTCCCTCCAGGAACCTACGAATAATCATCGGATCGGTCGGTTTCCCGTGCGAAAGATCCTTGGCGGCCTCCTCGGCCCCGCTAAGCTGGGGGTGCCGCAGAAAGTCAAGCGCGGCGGCCGGCTTGTCCCGATCGGCGAGGCTACGGGTACGGGCCTCCTTCAGCCAGGCGCGAAAAAGAAAACCATCTACCGCCTCACGCCGGTCGATCCGTTCAAGGAGCACGCGGGCGAGATCCTCCTCACCGAAGTCGTCAGTGGTTTCAGCCACGAGGATCTGCCGGTTCAAACGGCTTCGCCACAGCTCGTTGCCGTCCTGATCACTGTCATCCCGATCACCCTTGATCATCGACGAATAGAAACGGTGCCGGACGAGCCACCGGTCCGCGTTCTCGGTTGGGGTGGGTAGCTCGTGGCTGAGTACGATTGGTTTTCCGCCCGTGCCGGCCAGGAGCAGTAGCCGTGGCTCCACACCGCTTTCGATGACGCCCACGACGAGACCGATCGCGGCGTTTGCCGCACCACCACCGTACGGAATATCCACCCGCGGCGCGGCACCGGTGCCACGGATCTTCGACAGACGTTTGCCGATGACCGTCCGGACTCCGGCGATATCGGGACCACCTGCCTTCAGTAGCTCGACGCTCTCCGGCGGGAAGCCCACTCCGTAGAGGCCGTCGCCCTCAAGCCCCTTCTTGATCGCCTCGCCGAGGCGAAAAGTGTGGCCCGAAGGGGAAATCTCGCCGGCACGGGGGCTGGTGACAACAAGAATGACCCGGTCGTACCGTGGCGCGCCGTCCGCGAATACCGCTACCAGCGGTACCGGATTTCCTGAAAGGTCGGCGCTTGGCGTCAGCAGGCGGGCCGCCTCTGACGGGTCCGCCGCGACCAGCTCGTCGAGCTTTTTGGTGAACTCTGGCCCGGGACGGGTGCCGAGATCGGCGGCGCCGACCATGTGGACGAGCACATGACCGGCGCCTGTTGACGGCTGTTCACTGATGGTTGTCATTTTTCACCTTCCGTGGGCGGCGATCGATCCTCCACGGGTCTCTGACGGACGAGCCACCGGCTTCTGGGCCGCATCCGTCCGCTCCCCCCTGGCGCAAGGATGACAGCGTGAAGATTCACCGCCGTAGCGGGGATGCCCGCACCGCCAGGCACGTCCGTCAGGAGATGGTGTTGGCGGTCGTCAGGGGGACGGCGCCGGATCGGGAGGCGGCAGATAATGAGCGACGGGGCGACGGACCAGCACGGCGGGCACACCACCGTGACGATCGGCGCTGTGCGGGTGGTGGTGGCCCCTGGCCGGGTCGTGCCGCTGCGCGAGCTGCCCCCCTACAGCATCGCGCTGGACGGGCTGGTGCAGGGACCACAACTCGATCTCGACGGGCGCCGGCTGAGCTTCGACCACCACGGCGACTGCGTACGGCTCGTGACCTCGGCGACATGCCGGCAGGTGCTGGACGCGCTGCTGCTCGGGCTCGACCCGAGCGCCTACACCGTCTACGTCAACGACATCGACGCCGACACCGCGCTCGCGGTGGCGCTGCTGGCTCATCCCGCATGGGTCGCCCCCGCGTCCGTGTCCGCGCCCGCACACGCCCAGCGCGTCCGGGCGCTGGTGGAGACCGTCGGCAGCCGGGACGCGCACGGCCCCGCCTACCCGGTGGCCGATCCGGCGCTGCTCGCCGAGTTCGCCGCGAGCGTCCCGCTGCCGCGCCGGCACGCCCCGGTGGGTGACCCCGCGCAGGTGCTCGCCGGCTGCGTCACGGCAATCGCCGAGCTGGTCGCCCGCGTGCCCGCGACGAACGAGCGGCCTGCCGCGCCGGCCCGCCGGGAGCCGACCTTCACCATCACCCACACCGGCACCGGCTGGGTGATGGCCACCAGCTCCGGTGACGGATTCGACCCGGTCTACGCGGCCGGGCACACCCGCGCGGTGCTGTGGCGGCGGCTACCAGACTCCTCGATCGTCTACACGGTCGGACGGCGCAGCGACCTCGTCGACCGATTCCCGGTCGGCCCCCCGAGCGAGCCGGGGACGATCCTCGCCGCGCTGGCGGCCCGTGAACCCGGCTGGGGTGGCGGTACGTCCGTGGGCGGGGCGCCCCGCCATCCCGACGGTTCCCGCAGCGCGCTGGCCCCGGACGAGGTCTTCGCGGTCGTCGAGGCCGTCGTCCGTCAGTAACGGCTACGGGGGGCTGTCGGTCCCGCCGCCGCGAGCGGGCCGCGGCGGCGGGACCGACGGTCTGTCTCATCCGTCAGGGGTGAGTGTAAGCACGAACCGCTGACGTGGCTAGCGTTCACGTCCTGCTTCGGGGGAACAGAAAGGACACCGGATGGGCCTCACCTGCCACGTCGTCCTCATCGAGACGTCGGGAAACCAGGCATTCATCTTCGAGACCACCAAACGGCGCGAGAACGTCGGCGCGTCCGAGCTCATCAACGGCCTTGGGCGGTGGGTGGACGACGCGCTGACCACCGAGTTCAGCGGCTTCAACAAGAACTGGCGGATCAGCAACGGCCAGCCCGCGCAGCTGCTGGTGAATGCGGCCGGCGGCGCCAAGATCGTGGTCCGCGATCCGGCGAGGGGAAAAGCGCTGGTGAGCCGGGTCACCACACGGGCGCTGCGCGCGGCCCCGGGCCTGGACGTGTGCGGTGTCGTCGGAGAGTGCTTCGACTGGGCCGGCGTCCACGAAGAGGAGGGAAAATCGACCATCAGCATGCTGGCCAAGCGCTGCCGCGACGCCCACGAATCGCTGCCGCTGGTCAAGAGCGGCCGGCCCGGAGCGACGAGCCGGTTCCTACGCATCCCGATCGTGGACGAGTGCGCCGCCAGCGGCCTGCCCGCCTACGACGTGGTCTTTGATGGTGACGGCCCGCGGTCCCGCCAGCCCCGGTCACGTCCCAGCCGGGCCAAGCGTGGCGCCCAGGACGCCGGCTTCACCCGGCTCGCCCCATACGCCAAGATCTCAAAAAAAGCCCTGGAAGCTGTCGCCGATCATCTGGAAGATGTCCCGGACTGGGTCGCCGTCATCCACGCGGACGGCAACAGCCTCGGCCAGCTGATTACAAATCTTGCCAATCCGGACGCGGACAAGCCCACTGACCCGCGGAAAACGCCCAGCGACCGGTACGCCGATGCCCTCGGCCCGTTTTCGGATGCGGTCCAGGAATGCACGGTCGCCGCCTTCACAAAGGCGCTGGAGCGCTGCAGACGGGTTCTCCCCCGCGGTCATGACGTCGACGGCGAGATGCCCGTTCTCCCGCTGGTTCTCGGTGGGGACGACCTCACGGTGATCTGCGCCGGCTCCATTGCGCTGGCCTTCACCAAGGCGTATCTCACCGCCTTCGAGGAGGAGACCCGTAACAAGGATGTGCTGGGCGGCGGGCTCACCGCATGCGCCGGGGTGGCCGTCGTCAAGCCGCACTTCCCGTTCTCCGCCGCCTACGACCTTGCCGAGGAACTGACCAAGGAAGCGAAGAAGACCGTCAAGCGGTACTCGCTGGATGATGAACAGGCCGAAGGCTCACGGAGCGCGGAGCCGTCGGACAGGACGCGACCACGACCACGACCACGACCACGGGCGTCCGCGTTCTCCTTCCACGTCCAATATGACAGCGGGGGCAGCGACCCGGAGCATCTGCGGGAACGCATGCGGGTCCCGCCCGGCGCCGCCGACCTCACGGCCGAACCCACCGCCGGACCCGGCGCGGTCAGGGAGCCGGAGCTGCGTGCCCTGCTGTACGCGCAGCCCTACGTCGTCACCCGTGACATGCGCGAACCGTGGACGCAGGGACGCCACTGGGACGACCTCATCCGGCGGACCGCGGCGCTGATCGACACTGTCGACGAACCCGACAGCGCGCAGGAATCCGGTGAACGCAAACTGCCGACCAACCAGATGCACGACCTGCGGGAGGCGTTGTTCTCCGGGCGGGACGTAGCCGACGGCCGGTTTCGCCAGCTGCTCCGCCACTATCGCGATTATCACGACCGGGGGCTCGCCCTTTTCGCCGCGGACGGTTCCGCCCCGGACGGCCCGGCCGTGGATCCGGAGACGGCATCACTGTTCTGGCGTATCAACGCGCGCGGCCTGGACAGCGGTATGGACAACGGCCAGCCGTACGACATCACCGAACCGCCGGTGACGGGCCTGCTCGACGCGATGAACGCGGTCCGTCTGATGGGAGACCTGCCGGACTGGCACAACCAGGAGGTCAAGGCGGGCCGCGCGCGGGAGGCAAGGGAGCTATCGGCATGACGAGAACAAGCACAGCGGGCGAGCTGGCTCTGCGGCTGACTCTGCATCTTGACAGTGACTGGCACTGCGGCACGGGCCTGGGCGTCCCCGGCGGGATCGACAAGCTGGTCAACACCGACCATGACGGCCTGCCGTTCGTGCCCGGCAAGACCCTGACCGGAGTCTGGCGGGACGCCTGCGAGCTGGTCGCCGCCGCGCTCGACGGCTCGGCCGGAACCTCAGCCGAAACCACGGTCGAGGCCGAGGCCGAGGCCGTCGACGGGCCGGTTCACAGCTGGCACGCCTGGGTCGACTTCCTCTTCGGTAGCCAACCAGTCCTGACCGGCGCCGACCAGCCCGCGCCGCACGAGCCGCGCCCGGCTGCGGTGTCCGTCCGCCCGGCGCGCTACCCGGCGACGCTCGGCAACGCTCTGCGACCGGCGGGACGGCGCGCGCTGCGCGACGCGGCCACCTTCATCCGCCCCGGAGTGAAGATCGATCCGTACACCGGCCGGGCCGCGGACAAGTTCCTCCGCTTCGAGCAGATGGCGCGTTCCGGCGCGGAGCTGACCGCCACTGCCACGCTCACCGGCTGGTCGGATACGGCTACCGGTACAGCTACCGGTACGGACGCGGGTTCGGGCCTGGACGACGACGGCCGCCGGGCCGCCGCGGCGGTGCTGCTCCTCGGCGCGCGCCTGGTCGAGTCCATCGGCGGTAAGCGTCGCCGGGGCGCGGGCCGCTGCCGCCTGGAGGTGGCCGCTACCGGAACCGGAACCACGATCGGCCCGCCGCTGCCGACGCTCGACAGCCTGGTCACCTGGCTGCGTGCCCGCGACGGCGTCGCCCCGCCCGTGCCTCCCGCCCGCGTCGAGACGCCGACCTCGGCTGATCATGACCGTCTGGGCGAGACCGACTGGGAGATCATCGAGCTGCGGCTGAACCTCGACACACCCTTGATCGTCCAGGACCGCGCTGTCGGCAACGCCGTGCGGTCGCTGCGATTCGTGCCCGGCTCGCTGCTGCTGCCCGCCGTCCTGCGACGACTGGGTGCGGTGCCCGGCTGGGATCCGGCCGGGCTGGCCCGTGCCGGCGATCTCGTTGTCACGAACGCGACCGTCGACGTGGACGGTGCGGCAGGCCGGCCGCTGCCACGCACCTGGTTCCACCCGAAGGAAGACAAAAAGGCGGCCGTGAACCGGCTGGTCGACGATCCGCAGGAGCGCGGTGCCGCCGCAAAGCCCTACAAGAACGACTACGTCAGTGCGTCACCCGCGATGGGCCAGGCAAACTCGGTCACGGTAAGTGTTCACACACCAGAGCTGACTATCCACACACACAATGTCATCGATGACTCCCGGCAGCGGCCCACCTCCGCGCTGGTCGGCCTGTACACCTATCAGGCGCTCGCGGCCGGATCCATGCTGCGAGCGCAGGTCAGGGTGCGCGCAGGCCTGCTGCCCGACGGCGCTCACAAGGCGCTGGCGGGCGCATGGGCGCTCGGCCGCTCCGCGAAGGACGACTACGGGCAGGTCAGCGTGACCGTCGAGGGGCCACCGGCAGCGTGGGCGACGACCAGCACGGGCGCGGCCGGGCTCGACGACACTTCGACGATCATCGTATGGCTGCTGTCAGACGTCCTGATCCGCGACAAGCGGCTACGCCCGTCCACCGACCCCGTCGTGTTCGCGGAGCAACTCGGTGCCGCGCTGGGCGTGTCACTCACCCTCGCGGCGAACACGTCGGATGGTTCGGATGGCCTGCTGCGGCGGGTTACCGCGGCCCGGCGGGCCGAATCGTGGCAGCGTTCCTGGTGCCGCCCACGCCCGACCCTGCTGGGGCTCGCCGCGGGCAGCGTCCTGACCTTCACCGCTGACCAGCCCGTGTCCGCGGAGAAACTGGCCGCCGTACAGGCCGCCGGGATCGGTGAACGCACCGCCGAGGGGTTCGGCCAGCTCGCTATCAACGACCCGCTGTTGGTGCTGCGGCCCGGCCGCCTCAACGACGGCCCAGAACGAGCCGACAACGAAACCGGGTCCGCGACGCCGTTCGTCCCGCCGCGGGAGAAGGTCGCGTACGCGATGGCGCAGCTCATCGAGCGGGAGGCGTGGCGGGCGCACATCCAGCGGGAGGCGACCGCCGTCGCGGCCACCAGCGAGAGGCGCGGCAAGATCCTCGGTCTCACGACCAACGGCACGGACGGCGGGGTGAATCCGACCCAGCTCGGCCGGCTGCGCGACGTCCTGACCCGGTTGGGAGAAGGTGACGAGATCGCCTACTGGCTGAACCGGCTGTCGGCCGACGGCTGGCAGGTTCCGGTCCGTACGAAAGTCACCCAGCTGCTCACGAAAAAATCCGAGGTGTGGCCGCAGCTGCGCCTCGGCCTGGGATCCGACCAGAGCGTGGCGGACACATTAATCATGACTGACGGCGGGGCCGACCGGCTGCGTGCCGACACCGAACTGTGGGCCGAAGCTGTCCGCACGCTGGTCACGGCCTGCCTGACCGCGCACAGCCGGGCCGCGCAGCGCCGGGCCACAGCCAACCACGCCGACACCCTCGAGGACGTGACGAGATGAGCCAACCAAAGGTGGACACACCGGCGGCACGGACCGGGCGGCCGATGGTGCGGCGCCTGCGGGTGCGCGGCTGGCTGCGGCTGGAAACCCCGCTGCATGTCGGTGGCCTCGGCGGTGACCCCTCCGTTGACCTGGCACTCGCCCTGGACGGGCGGTCCCGCCTGTACGTGCCGGGCACGAGCCTCGCGGGAGCGCTGCGTGCCTTCGCCGGACGCTCCATCGCCGACGAGAAGGTTCTCGACGGCATCTGGGGCAGCGTCCCGCAGAACGTCTCGGACGCCGGGTGGGCAAGCCGGATCATCGTCCATGACGGCCTGGTCACCGCCGACACCGATCCGGGTACGCCGTTGCCGCGGTCACGGGTCGAGGCGCGCTCGGGCATCGGCATCGACCGGGTGTCGGGCGCGGTCGCGCACGGCTTCCTCTACGGCCGGGCGGTGCTCCCCCGTGGCGCCTACCTGCGCCTTGAGATCGATCTGGAATCCCCCCTGAAGGACCGCAATACCGACCCGGCGACGGCGATGCTCGGCGAGCTGCTCCTCGCCCTGGATGACGGTGATATCCGGCTCGGCGCGGCCCGGACCCGCGGTCTCGGCTCGGTCGTCCTCGCGGGAAAGCCAGAGATCGTCGAACAGCGTTTCGACAGCCTGGACGGGCTCCTCGACGCGCTCGGCCTGGTGACGACCCCGGAAACCCCGGAAGCCCCGCTACTCAAGCCGCAGAGTCCTGGCAACAGGAAGACGGATGCCGGGCTGCTCAGCGTGAAGATCACCTGGTGCCCGGCCTCACCGGTGATGGTGCGCAGTGGGGTCGACGGCTTCGCGATCAACGCGCTACCCCTGGTCAGCGGGGTCGAAGATAATGATCAAGTCGCACTCGTCCTGCCCGGAAGTTCGATCAAGGGCGCGCTGCGTTCGCACGCGGAGAGCATTGAGCGGACCGCCCGCGGCGTCGACGCCCCCCATCCGCTGGAAGCACAGGCCGGGCCTGCGAGATCGGAGCGGTTCCGGGCGCAGCTCGACCAGCTCGCCGCCGTCAACGCCCTGTTCGGCTCCGCCGGCAAGGCGGACACCGACGACATAGCACCGCGCTGGGGGGTCGGAGCGCTCGGTGCCGACGACTGCTACTCCGAGCAGCCGATTCCCGGGCATGTGTGGCGTGCGTTGAACGGTGCGCATGTCGAGGGCCTGACCACCCCGCCAGCGAATCAGCCGCTGCGATCGTGGGAGAAGAGCCGGGCCCGCGTCGAAGGCCCCGTCCGCAAGAAGCTCGAACAGTTCGGGATGGACGAGGCCAACCATGTCGCGATCGACAGGTGGACGGGTGGCGCCGCCGACAAACGCCTCTTCAGCACACTGGAACCGCATCACGTCGGCTGGCAGCAGCTGAAACTGACTGTTGACCTGCGGCGGTTGCGCCAGTTCGCCCAGGAGGACCTGGACAAACCCGCTCTCGCGCTGCTGCTGTTCGTTCTTCGGGATCTGTGCGCCGGGCGGGTGCGGCTCGGGTACGGCGTCAACCGCGGTCACGGCGACATCACCGTGGAATCCATCGAGGTCAGCGGCTTTCCAACGCCCGAGGCCACCTACAACAATCTTGACGAGCTGCTCGCGGAACCAGCTGTCGCCGAATGCGCTCAGAGCTGGCGGGACTACCTCGATCGTGACCAGCGCGACCAGGACCATGAGAACGGGAGCCGAGCATGACCACCGCCATGGGCGTGACCCTCTACTCCGCCGCGGCCAAGAAAATCACGCTGGCGGACGCGATCAGCCGCACCGGTTTCGGCGGCGATCCCGATACTGATCTCGGCGATGCGGTGGCGCTGCTGGCAAGCCCGCAGGCCTACACAGTGGCCCGGCTGTCCGGCGGGCGCCTCGCCGCATCCGATAAGGCGGTCACACTGCCGGCAGCCGGGTCCGCGGCCGTGTTCGAAGCCCGGATCTTCAACCGGGACGCCGAGCTGCGCTGGCTGCACACGGGCAACGGTGTCGGCACCGCGGTCATCCTCTCGGAATCCCCGGATCCGTGCGCCCCGTTCACCGAGCCCATCGACCTGCTGACAGCTGTTGACACGATCGAAAACAGGTACCTGCTGTGGGGCCGGCCGCTAGCTCAGTCGCTGCCTCCACACGATGAGCCCAGCTCTTCCGCAGTCCAGGCCGCCGGGCCCCGGTGGGCCCGCCTGGCTGAGGCCCGGATCGGCCTGCTCGACGTGCCACTACCGCGGGCACCCCGCACGGACGAATGCGTCTACCTGCGAACTGTCGAGTATGTGACCACCGAGTCTGAGCACGGCAACGCCAGTGTCACCGAGGAGCGTCTCGTCGAGCTGTTCCTCGCGCTGCCCAGCCAGTCCGACACCACCAGCAGCAACGGCACCAGCACCCATGGCCCGCAGTCCCGACGTCTCCCGGAGGCGACCAGATGAGCAGCCGATTCGGCACGATCACATGGAAGATGACCGCGGACGGCGCCCGCAAGCTCGTCATCATCGAGGACGGCGCGGGTGAGCGGCGCTTCGAACGCCGTTTCCTGGACGAGGCGCTGGCCGGGCTGAGCGATGAAGATCTCGCTGACCGGTCCGTCGAGTTCGACTGGACGGGCGGCCGGGCCAAGCGCATCCGGGCCA
Organism: Protofrankia sp. CiP3; assembly: GCF_917627345.1. Taxonomy (NCBI): domain Bacteria; kingdom Bacillati; phylum Actinomycetota; class Actinomycetes; order Frankiales; family Frankiaceae; genus Protofrankia; species Protofrankia sp. CiP3. The sequence continues at coordinate 66,420 of NZ_CAKJTM010000006.1, forward strand.
AGGGCACCGCCGCCACGGTGGTGGCCGCATCCTGGCCTGCCGCGACGGCCACCCCGCAGCCCGCCCGAACGCCTGACCGACCTGTGGCCCGCCAGCCCCCACGGCACATGGCACCGGCGCGGCCGGCCAGACAGGCGACCACCGCCGGACGCCAGCGGGAGACGCCGTACCGCGCGCCGGATCCGCTGAACGCGTTCATCAACCCGTACGGGTTCATCCCGGCACCGCAGCGCGGCCAGTCGCATGAGGCGCTCGGCGACGTGGGCGGCACCCTGACCGACCGCGGACGCCTGCCCGGCCACGATCGGCTCCGGGCGGACCGCTGGTCGGGCACGATCGGCGTCACGCTCACGGTCGCCACGCCGCTGCTGCTCCTGGACACCGCCGGTGTCACCCCCGACAAGGACGGGCATGCAACCTACGAGGTCCTGGAACGGATGGTGCCCCCGGGCGCTGGTAAGGGTAAGGCGGAGAGCCGCCCGCACCTGCCGTCAACGAGCGTGAAGGGCATGCTGCGCAGCGCCTACGAGGCCGTGACCAACTCTCGCTTCGGCGTATTCACCGGCCACGACGCCCGGCTGGGCTACCGGATGGCCGCCCGCGACGGGCTCGCGTCCATCCCGGCGCGCGTCATCGGCAATGGCGAGACCGCCAAGATCGAACTGCTGCCCGGGACGACGCCCGTAGGCCACCAGGGCCGGCACGGTGCACCGATGCACGCGGCCTGGCTGCCGGCCTACTGGACGCCGGAGGGGTCGAAGCACGTCCGCTCTGACCAGAGCGATTTCAATATCGTGATGCCGGACGGCTCACGGCCTGAGCACGGCGCCAAGGTTCGGGCGTACATCCAGCTCGTCCAGCATCACCGGTGGGACCGCCGGTCGGACACGCATACGCCGGACTTCCAGCTGTGGTGGGTGCGCTCGCTCGCCGAGCCCGGCCAGGAACCACCTCGGGTGCCACTGCGGACGTCAAAACAGAAAAGGGCGTCATGGTACGAGCCGGTCGGCCCGGCGAAGGTTGTCGACGGCTGGGTGTGTGTGACGAACCGGAACATCGACCGCAAGCATGACGAGCGGGTCTTTTTCTACGACGCCGACGACGACCTGCGGGAAACATTTGAGCTGGATGAGCGGTTGCACCGCATCTGGCACGACATCATCCTCGGCTATAAGAACGCGCACCGGGATGGCGAGCTGAAAAAACCTGACCCCAAAGAGCCGGAGAAAATCCTCTCCAGTCGTCACCTGATCCCGCCGGACGGCGTGGAGCCGGACAAACTCACCGATGGTGATCTCCTGTACGTCCGGCTGGATGCCCGTGGTGAGATCGACAGCCTGTATCCAGTGACGATCGCGCGAGAGTTGTTCAGCGTCGCGCCGATCAACCTGCTCGATCGCTCGCTGCGGCCCGCGGACACGATCAGCGAGCTGTCCCCGGCGGACCGGGTGTTCGGCTGGGTCCGTACCGAGGAGCGCGGCACCAGCGACCGCGACAGCAGCAAGGGGGGTGACCCCGCCGGTGCCTGGCGGGGCAGCCTGCGGATCGGTCCGGTCGTCTGCGGCCAGTCGTCGGATTCGGCCGTAGAACGCTTCGAGGACCCTAGCCTGCCGCTGGCAATTCTCGGTCAGCCCAAACCGGGCCAGGGACGCTTCTACATCGGAACCGAACGGGCCGGCCACCCCGCGCCGCTGCCCCCCGGGCTGCCCAAGGCGGACTGGTTCGTCTCCACCGGGCGGATGTTGCGCGGCCGAAAAGTCTACCCGCATCACGCTGGCCTACCGGAGGGTTACTGGGAAAAGCCGACAACCGATCGCACCCAGAAACTGGACGGCGGCCGTTACCAGGAATACCGCCGGCCGCGGAAATCGACCGTGGCCGACGACTCCCGCGCGAACCCGTTGAACCGCGACGGAACCGCCTTTGCCACGCGGCACTCAGGCGGGGTGAACGACGAGAACCGGGACGACCAGAACCGGTCCGTGAACGGCTGGGTCCGCCCCGGGACGACTTTCACCTTCACCGTCGACGTCCGCAACCTCAGCGAGGTCGAGCTGGGCGCGTTGCTGTGGCTGCTCGACCTCGACAACGCTTGCTCCACCGGTGACGGCGCTGCCCCAGGTGATGGCCCGCGCCGGTTCCACCGGTTGGGCCTGGGCAAGCCGCTGGGTTTCGGCAGCGTCCAGCTCACCGTCGACCCCGCCCGGACGGATCTTCGCACCGGCCAGTCGTGGGCCGAGTACTACCAGTCGCTCGGGCCGGAGCAACGCCCGCAGGACGGTTTTCCGGCGCAGGCCCGAGGCAGCGTTGACACCTTCAAGAAAGCCGTCGCTCCCGCGGGCCGGTTCGACGACGTCCCGCACATCAGAGCCTTCCTCGCCGCATCCACCGGTGACCCGTCGATGCCGGTGCACTATCCACGGGTGCGGCCGAACGGCCTGCGGGTCGATGTCCCGGTGCCGCCCGACCCGCGGGGCCGCTCGTTCGAGTGGTTCGTCCAGAACGAGCAGCAGCAGGGCGGCCGTGTCCGCGACGACCGCGGTGTCAGCCTGCCCGACCTCGGCGCCGGCACCCTGCCCCTGCCCATCCACCCCGCGAAGGACCGGTAACCAACCGATAACTCAGCAAAGCACGAGTGGAAGGCCACCATGGATCGAACCATGGCAAAACAGACGTTCGATATGCGTCGGCTTTCCACTCGTCCACAACGCCCGTGGTGTCATGGCTGTGGCCTGGTGAACCAGCGAAGGGGGATGGCGGATGGGCACAGAGGCGAGTGCGCTGGCGGCGCTGGCCGGCGTCCCGTCCGCGTCCCGGCACCTGCGGGGCAGTTTCGGGCCTGCCACCCTGCGGCTGGCCGGCGCACGGGCGATTCTCGAACTCGATGACGGCCGCCCTCCCCCACTGCGGCTGACCTGGACCGACCGGCCGGACCAGCCGGTCGGCACCCGGGTCGCGGGGCTGTTGCGCACCAACGGAACGGCTGCGTTCGAACGGCTTGACCTGCTGCGGATCGCCAGCCGCAGAAAGATCACGGACCCGCCGCCGGCAGCGGGGACCTCGGACGTACCACGGTCGGTCCGGGCCACCGCGGTGGACGACGGGATCCGCATCGAGATTGCGTCCCAGGCTATGGACCACGACCAGCTCTGTGCCGGCGGCCCCGCCACACGAAGCGTGGTGCTGTCCACGGCCCAGGCACATGATCTTGCGAAACTGTTGGACGCATGGGCCGCGCTGCCGGCATCCTGACCGTTGTCGGCAGCGGTGCCATTGTCGACATCAGCACCATTGTCGATATCGGCGCCGACATCACGCTGCCTGCCCATCGAGGCCGCGAAGCAGGAGATCGACCCAACCGACGCCTGCCTCGACAACAAGACGAACAAGCCGGGTGACCTCAGCCTGGGCGTGCTCGCCGTCCAGCCGCAGCTGCCGCCGGACGACCGCGACGACATCGCGCCCCTTACCGTACGCGGCGTCGACGATCGCCCGCAGCGCCCCGACCACGTCCGGGTTGGACCGAAGCTCAACGATGATCATGTTCCGTGGAACACTCGCGTCCGCTGCTGCCACACAGATGTCCTCCGGGGATGGCATGTGCCCACCGGGGATCTCGTCAGGCGCGGTCCGCGCCAGGGGCACGGCCACGGCCCGCTCGTAGAAATCGCGGCTGTGCTGGCGCAGCAGCGCGAGAGAACGCTGGAGCCGCTCGGCCACCTCAACTGCCGTAAGCCCGAACTTCAGTTCCATGGACGGCAGGGAGTACGGGTCGGTGATCTCATCGCGAATTCCCAGCAGAAACTCGATGAGGATGTCCCGGCTGACCGGATCAACGCGCAACGGCGCGGCCCACACGGCCTTGCCGATTGCCGTCTCCGGACGGGTCGGCAGGCCACGCTCGTCGGCTGATTCCCGGCGCACGGTCGGCACGATCCGCCCAGCGGTCGGGTAATGGATGAGCTGTGCCCAGGCGGCGCGCAGCCAGCCGAGCCCGGCCGGGCTCGCCTCGCGGGGCACGAAATCGCGCAGCATGGCGCCAACGGCTGAAGCGTCCTCCAGCTCGGCATCAGGGGCGAGAATATGATCACAAATGACGCGCCATTCACGGATCTCCTGGCCCGCGTTGTGGCTACGGGGTGACACCGTCGGCACCTGGCCGGCAAGCGCCTGACGCAACACCCGAAAGCCGCTCATGAGATGGTCCGTCCACAGCTTCATGCAGCGGTGGCACAGCGGTTCGGTGGGCACATCGGTGACGTCGAACAACGGCGGACGCTCAGGGCAGCAGGCGCAGGTGCCCGGCTTGGCACGGTGAACGCCGCGGACCACCCGCGCCCACAACGGCGGGCCGACAAACTCCGAAAAGGCCAGGAACGCGATCTCGTCGTTCGCGCTTGCGATGTCGGCGATGGTCAGGGTGCTCATCGGTCCTCCTGTGATGGGCATGCCGAACCACGGATGGAACGGCGGCAACTCGACGCCATGTAGACGCCACAGCACCCAGAAGGCCTGGATGCTTCACAGGGGACCGAGATCGAAAAGATCCTGGTCATCGGTCGGGCAGTACCCGACCTGGGCCACGCGCCACATGCGCTGGCCGTGGACGAAACGTATGGGAAGCATGAAGTGGCTGTCAACACCGGCTGATACCTGACGGATCGCCTTGAGCTACCTGCCGGCCTGGGGCGTCCATCAAGCCCCTTCCCCACAGGCCTCCGATTTTGATCTTCACTTATCCCCCTGTGATCATCAAGATGGAGAACAGACCAGAATAGGGTGGTGCCGGAGCATGGCATCCACCGGGGTAGCCGAGCTCGCGCCACAGCCGGCCACCCTCGGTCGCTTCCCCGTCACGTTCATGGGCATGGAGCCTGGACGGGCTCACCAGGAAGGTTCGCCGCCCATTCTTCGTCCGTGATCCGGGCAGCCTTGTCCTTGCACAGCCTGGCCGCGATCGCGACCGGATCGAGATTCCACAGCTGAACACCGCCACCGCGTACCGCCGCCGCGAGCAGCAGACCATCCGCACTGGTCGCGAGGCCCGCGCCGCCGTTCCCCCGGACATCCAGGAATCCCAGCGCTGTCGGTTCCGCCACGCCGCTGACATCCCACAGGCGAATTGCTCCCGCGCTGTTCCCCGCGACCACCACCGTGTCACGCCCACCGAACATAACGCTGTCGATCTCTCCGTCCTGACCATGAAAAAGATGCTTACTGATCCTGGCCGCAGGATCCGTGGAATCCGTGAGATCCCATATCGTAAACTTTCCGGAAACGGTTCCCGTAGCAATTCTTTCCCCGTCCCGGCTGAAGGCGAGGCTGGTGACCGCCTCAGCCTCGTCCAAAACCAGCGACACCGGCTTGTCCACAGCGTCGTGGGTCCACAGCAGGACGACACCGTTTTTCCCCCCGCCAGCCAGCCGTCGAGCATCCGGGCTCAACGCGACACTTGTCGTGACTGTTCGCTGCTCCAGGGGGCCAACCCGTGAAAAGCCGTAGCCGGTCTTCCATAATTCGATCCGGGTGCCTCGGGCGAGCGCAACGGCCGGTACCGGTGTGCCGTCCTCCGACCATGTGCCGACAGCAAGCCCGGAGACATCGGCGGCGTTCCGCGGATCGGCTGAAGAAATTACACGGGGTTTCGGCGGCCCGGCGAGATCCCACAAAAAAACGGATTTCAGGGTTCCGGCGACCAGCGTCCGGCCGTCCGCTCCGAAGGCGAGGCGGAAAATTCGTTCGTTCGACGCATCGACATGCAGCGGGGAAAGGATTTCTCGCGGCGCGGCGAGCTCGGCAAGGCTGAAAATTCGGACGGTGTTGACGCTCGCCACCGCCAGCTGCCGACCATCCGGGCTCAACGCGACTCTGGTCGCGTCATCCACGCCGACAGCGGCGGAACCGGCGACAAAACTGTAACGGACGAGGCCGGCGCAGGCAGCGGGTGACGGTGCGAGGTGATAGGCGACAAGATCCAGCTTACGAGCAAGATCCGGACTGTTCACGCGCAGCTTGTTCGCCGTTTCCCGCACCCGGTCGGCCGCATTCGCCGGGTGCCG
>NZ_CAKJTM010000006.1:72913-80929 GCF_917627345.1 Protofrankia sp. CiP3
TTGATCCGACGGCCGTTCCGGCTGCCGGACCTCGGTGGGCATGTCATGTGGGTCCGCCGCGGCCCCGATACCATCAAGATTCTTCAGGAGAGTCCTGACCAAAGGCCGCGCGCTCGGTTCCGCCTGCAATGCCTGCCTGACCAGGCCGCGCAACGGCTGCCGCAGGCCGCCCAGGTAAGGCTCATCGCTTCGGTCAGTCGGCCCTGGCCCAGTGAAAGGATAACGCCCGGTAGCGGCCTTGACCATCACACAGCCCCAGGCCCATACGTCACACGGCTTTCCCACATTTTTTCCGGCCCACTGCTCGGGCGCCATTGTCGCCGGAGTCCCCGGTCGTTCTCCAACACCCGTGACAGTCGAGTCGTCAACCGATTTGGAAATTCCCAGGTCGATCAGATACGGACCCCACGGCGACAATACGATATTCGACGGCTTGATATCACGGTGCACGATCCCGATCTCATGGAGCGCGTCAATAGCAGCTAGTAGATTGTGCGCGAGCCGCTGCAACTCGGGAGGAGTGAGGAGAATTCCATAATCATTTAAATTCGGCCCGTTGATGAACTCTGTGACCAGGTAAGGATCGCCAGAGCTCCGATCACTCCCATGGGCCAGCACCGCGGGTGTGTAAGGGCTTCTGACGCGGCTCGCGTTCTTAATCTCATGCCGGAACCTTGCCCGGAACCGCCGTCCACCCGAACCTCGATGCTGGGGTAATATGGTTTTGAGCGCCACCGGTGTGCCGTTTTCATCCTCGGCCAGATAGACGACGCCCATACCGCCCTCGCCGAGCCGGCCACGCAGGCGATAGCCGCCTATCGTTGCCGGGTCCCCCGGCCGCAGCGGCTCACGCGCGCCGCCGAGAAAGTGCTGGCCGCTCACGCTGAAACCCCACTCGCCGAGCCATCGACAGCCCACGCGGCGCCGAAACTCGAGCGGTCGTGTGACATCCGTCGGCGCACACCAACAAGCCGCATCCGTTCACCCCCCGTGCCGGACGTTCTAATGAGTGGGCACCCTACCCTGCCCAGGCGCCGCATCCTACGGGCAGCCTTTCCGAACACGGTTTATCATCGTTTCCCCAACGTCGGGCCGACTGCCCTCGGCACGGCGACAGCTGTGGTCTACGCTCCGAGCACAACTTACGGGGGGTTGCCATGCGGGGTTCTCTTTGTTTGCCGGCCAGCCAAGAAGGTCCAATCGGCTGGCCCGGTCCATGTTCAACGCAGCGGCCAGCAAGCCTGGACGTGATCACTTAGAGCGCCCGAGGATAGGGTGTTCGATCAGTGAGCGGCTCATCCGCGCCCGGTCCGGCAAGGCAGCGGAGGAAGGCGCCCTGGTGCTGGGCGCCGGCTGACGACAACGCGGCCGGGCGGGGAGCCGCGAGCCGGACAGTCCTATCCTCGGGCGCTCTTAAAGTATCGTGATCGGTGACGCGCCCGCTCGCACGGTTTCCATCCTGTCCTGACGGGCGCCAACGAACAACGGACGCACCACAATCCGATTGAGCGACGCCAGCGCGGCGCTCATACACCGTCCGTCAGAACGCGCCGTCCGTCAGACATGGCTGGAAACGTTTCCGCGCCCGCGAACGCCGCCGCGTCCTGGAACGCCACGGCGGGCCGCGGGTGCGTGCTGCCCCCTTTTCTCCGAACAATTCTTCCAGCTCAAGGAGCTCCTGCCGAGATGAAGCGTCGCCTCGGTCGCGTCCGCGACGTCCACGCTGTATCGGGTTCGATCCTGATCGGACCGAGCCGGCGCACCCGCTTCAGGATGTGGCTGCGAGGCCGGCGGGACGGCCGTGTCGGCCTGCCGACGCCCGCCGTCCCGCTACCACGGGCCAGGCCCGCGCCGGGCACAGCCCACAACACGGACCCGGTCAGCTGGAGTCCCGATCCACAGGCGTGGTCTACACCGGCGATCAGGGAAATCACGGCGCTGGCCGCGCGCTCACACCACGCGCTCGGGGTCGAGGCCCTGGACGCCCTCGACGGCATTGACACCGGCATCGCCCGGCTGGAGGCCCTGGTCGCGCGTCTGACCAGCGAACTCCCGATGAACACGGAGAAGGAACGTCCCCACCTCACGCCGAAACAGCCGCGTACCTGTGACGACGAAACCGCCCGCGCGAACCGGCGGGCCGCGACAGGCCGCTCGAAACGGGACGCTACCCGCCAGCAGCTGGACACCGCCCGAGAGCAACTCGCGGAACTACGCAAGCAACGGGAGGTGGCGGCTGACCGCGCAGTCGCCCAGGCGATGGCCGTGTCATCGTTCTGCCTCCAGTGCATCGAGGTCTACCGCGCGGCGAATCTGCGGGTCCGCGGTGAACAAGCGCCGGCCCTCGCGGCGGCATGGCCGCGGCCTGAGATCAATGAACCGGCCTGGCTCGCGGACCTTCGTCCCCGGCGTACCCGCGCCGCGGCGCCCGTGGCCCGCATCCAGTGAGCACGGCCCGGCATCCAGTGGCGAACAAGTCCGTGCATCCGATAAGGAAGGCATAATATGGGTCTTTTCTGGACACGCGGCTCGGCCATTCGCCGCTACCGTCCGTTGAAGGCCGACAACCGGACCAAGAACATCGACCGGTGGATCCGGGAGGCCCGGGAAACCGGCGCCCGGGACGCGGCGGCCAGCTTCCCCGACGCCGAGGTCGGCGGCACCCGGACCCCTTACGAGCGGGCGTTCGCCGGCCACAACAAAATCATCGGTGGCGATCTCGGAGCGGGATACGCGTTCGCGTGGCTCAACAGGAAGAAACGGGTCATCCGAGCGGAAGTCCGGATGGACGTCCTCAAGCAGTCGATGACCGATCATGACCAGGCCGTCACCGACGCCGAGACAACGCTCACCGACGCCTGGGACGAGTCGAGGACCGGGCCGGACAGCTGGCGGCGGCTGCTGGCACATCTGCCCGGCCAGGCGCTGCTCCGCTTCGTCATCGCCGGTGCGATCATCGTCGGTGAGGCGGTCGCGCTCAAGCCGACCCTCGACATCCTTGGTCAGTCCTACTGGGTCACCTACTTCCTGGTTGTGACAGTCGTAGGCGCCGGGCTGCTCATCGCCACAGCGATCGCCCGGCATCTGAAGGAAAAGCGGCTCGAACCGGTCACGGCCGAGGCAGGCCCCGGCCGGCACACGCGGCAGCACCAGTCGGCCGGGCAACCTGACGAACCGGCCGGATGGCTGCAGAGCCCTCGTGACCTGTTCGTCTGGAACGGCACGATCGTGCTCGTAGCCATGAACGTCTTCGTAGCGCTCGTGCGCGCGCAGACCTTCGTCGCCGACGCTGACCTGCTGCGGGCAGACAACATCAAGGTTGGCGTAGACAAGACCGGCGCATTCTGCATGTTCCTGTCGCTTCAGGTCGCCTTCACCTTCGCGGTCGCCTTCTTCGAGTACCAGCTCCACGACCCGCGGGCGGCGACCGTGCGTGGGGCTGCCTGGGCATTGCGCAGATCAAAGGCCTGGCGCCGGTTCGCACGGCTGCGGCATGCCTGGGCAACGCGACGGCTACGGATAGCCGAAGCCGCCGCGCAGGCGGAGAACCGGGCAACCGAGTACCTCGCCCAGCGCGAAGCCGCGAACATCGGACGGGTACGCGACGCCTACCGCGACTCCATGGTCAACGGCGCCGCCATGGACCCTGAGCGGGCGGCCGCGCTGGCGGAGATCCCCTACGAGGACTATCCGGCGCCGGAGTTCCGGCCGCCGGGCGCTCCAGAGCCAGAGCCGGACAAAGACAAAGACCCAGACAAAGACAAAGAGCAGGCCCCGGCCAAACCGGTCGACCGCCCGGCTTCAGGTGACCTCTCATCGCCCTCCCCCTCAGCCTCCCCCAATGGGAAAAGGCATTTTGATCAACATTCTGACGACACCGGGCCTCACAAGGGCCCGCGCTGATGCGCCGGCTCATCTGTCGGTACCACATGCCCGGCACAACAACGACGGAGAAGATGATGGAGAAAAGAACCCCAACGGTCACCGCGGGCATCAGGCGTACCTATAGCCAGGAACTACGTGCGCTGCGGGCGCCCCATGCGTTCGGCGGCAGGTGGCGCATTGTCGCGGCGGTGGGGATCGCGGCCCTGCTCCCCCTGGCGGCATGCGGTGGGTCATCCGCCTCGCCGCAGCAGCGACGGATGTGCGCGCTCGTCATCGATGTATCGGCAAGTATCGACCAAAAAGTGATTGACCAATATAAGGCAGATATCACGAATGTCATCAAAGGCTGCGCTGGCGGTTCCTTCAGCGCGGACGTGGCGACCGAGAACTCGCAGGCGAGCGTTTGCCCGTCCGTCGCCGTTGATCTCGTACCGGCCCATCCCAGGGACAACAAGCTGTACGACGACGCACAAACGGCCCAGCTGAGCAGACAGGCTGAAACCAGGACCGCGGAATTGATCAAATGCGCTACCGGTCAGGACAGGCAGCGGACCGATCTGTTCGGTGCGCTGGTAGGCGCCGGTAAAACGCTCTCGGCCCGGCCGAACGCACCGCGGGAGCTGACCGTGCTCACCGACGCGGTATCCACCCGGCGTCCGTTCAACCTGGCTACCTCCGAGCTCGAACCGGCTGACATCACCAGCCTGCTCGACCGGCTCGGCCGCGACTCGCTGATCGCCACGTTGACCGGGGTGAACGTACGGATGGTCGGTGCCGGAGCCGGGGTGGACTTCGACCCGTCCCGCCTGCGCCGCCTCGAGGACTTCTGGCGCACGTATGTGACGCGGGCCGGCGGTCGGCTGACCGCCTACGGCAAGACCACGGAAGGTGCCTGATGCGAATCCTGACGGGGCACCGCTCCGCCGAGCCCGGCCCGGTCGTCGCGGCGGCGCTGCGGCGGGCCCTGGCGCTGGCGGTAGGACTGCTGCTGGCCTCGGCGCTGGCCAGCACCGTCCGGTCGAATGCCGACGCGGTGCCGCCGGCACCCGCTTCCGAAGCCGCCGCGGGGGCTGCGGGGGCGCACGGCTATCTGCGCGTCGTGGACGCCTCCCCCGGCGGAACACTGCGGGTGACCTCACCCGCGCTTCCGGAGGCCATCCAGCTCGAGTACAAGGGGGTTTCGGAATACAAACGGGTCCCGGCCGGTACGATCTCCGTGACTGTCGTCCGGACCGGGGCAACCCCTGCGGCACCCGCGGTCACCATCCCCGGGGGCGGCTCAGTCAGCCTCATCATCACCGGCGATGCCGCCGATCTCACCGTGGTAACCGTCCAGGACACCTTCACCGCGCCCGGAGTCGGCCCGGATGCCAGCGGCCTCTCCAGCATCCGGCTGATCAATGCGACCACCCCGAACGCCGCTGACGGAAAGTCATGGGACGATCTTCGGTTCGTCCTCGTGACCGCACCCGGCAGGCAGACCGAAGCCGCCGACCCGGGGCAGGCCTCGCCTTTTGTCCCGATCCCCGCGACGACGACCACCGTCGGCCTGCGCCACCCCGGCAGGCAGACGGACCTCCTCAGCATCGACGATGTCGCGCTCACCCCGGGCGCCGTCGGCAGTGTGATCGTTACCGGTGGATCCGGGGATCACCTGCCCGCGGCCTTCTTCACCCCGGATGCCCGCGGGCCGGCGGTCGTGCCCACCGGCCCCGTCCGGACCGGGCCGAACGGCCTGTCCGCCGGGCTCCCGGACCGGCTTTCGCACGGACTGTCCGATGGGCCTCCTGATGGGCTCGCGGCTGTTCTGCTTGGCGCCCTGCTGTCCGGAACTGTGCTGCCTGGCGCGGTGCCGCCCACCCATGGTCGGCGTTCCGGCACAGCGGCATCCGCTGGCGTTCGCGGGGGAATCCGGCGCCCAGCCACGGTCACGACCGTTGTTACCGCCGTCGCCCTCATGCTTGCCGGATGCGGCGGATCATCCAGCGGAAAGCCGCCGGCAGACGGTCCCATCCCCACCGCCGGTGCCGTCGGGAGCACAGGCGACGGCCGGACCATCGGCAACAGCAACAGCCAGGGCCAGGGATCGTCCGATCGCAACGTCCCCACGGCGTTACTGCTGCCTCAACGCCTCCTCGCCGACGGGCATCCCCAGGCCGCGCCGGTCGTTCCCATCGGCGTCCTCGGCCCGGCGTCCCCTCCCGACCGCTGGCAGGCCCTGCATTCGGCGGCGGGCGAGCTGGAGACGCTGTCCAACGCCGCCGAGGTCGCCTGGTTCTCCGCCGGGATGGCCCCCGGTGACATCGGCCCCGCTGTCATGACCGCCCATGTCGAATGGGACCACAAGCCGGGCGTCTTCGCCAAGCTGGACCAGATGAAGACCGGGGATGCCGTCCAGGTACGACGCAGGGACGGCAGCACAGTCACCTTTACGGTCGACCGCGTCGACCGCTACCCGAAGGCCTCGCCCCGGGACGCGGAGCTGTACCGGCCCTCCCCCGGCCCGGAGCTGCGCCTGGTCACCTGCACCGGCGGACTGGACGGGGAAGGGCTCCACCTGGAGAACCTGGTCGTCTCCCTCTCCCTCTCCCTGGCACGCTGAGCTGGCGCCGGTATGCCGGCGCCTCCGGCATACCGGCCCCCTCTTGGCAGACGGGTGCCGCGCTCACCGCGGGCGGGCGTCAGGCTCCCGCGGAAGGTCGGCCCAGACGCCTGTGGAACGTCGGTCCCAGTAGCTGTGAGATGTCGGTCCACACAGCTGTGAAGTGTCGGTCCAAGCCTCCGTCAGATGTACGCTCAGGCTGGCCGCCATCCGCTGTGAGCAGGAGCTTTCCCGTGTCAGTGACCGACCTGCAAAGGGCCTGCTCTTCGGTCGCCGAGGAGTACCTGTCGGTATTTCGAGTCGTGATCCTGAACGGGCCCCGGCAGTCCGGCAAGACAACGCTGCTGCGGCACCTACAGAAGCGGTACGGGGGCACGCTGCTCAACCTCGACGACGAACAGACCCTGCAGGCCGCGATCAGCGACCCGCTGGCCTTCACCGGCAGCGGCACGGAACCACGGTTCATCGACGAGGTTCAGCGAGGGGGAGACGCTCTGGTCAGGGCGGTCAAGGCCGAGGTCGACGCGGCGCCGCGCCCTGGCCGGTACGTCCTGGCTGGATCAACCCGCTTCCTGAGCACGCCAAGCCTGTCGGAGTCCCTGGCCGGCCGTGCCGGGGTGGTGGACGTCTGGCCCCTCTCCCAGGGTGAGTTCAACGGCCGGTCCGGCAGCTTCATCGACCACGCCTTTGACGACCCAGGATCGCTCTGTGCGCTCCGGGCGACGGCAAGCGACCGGGCCGACTACTTCCAGCGGGTCTGCCGCGGCGGTTTCCCAGAGCCGGCGCTGATGCGAACGACACGATCTCGCAGGGCTTGGTTCCGCAGTTATGTCGAAGCCATCGCCGAACGCGACATACGCGAGATGACCCGCGTCAACGAGCCGAGCGCACTACGAACCCTGCTGGCCTACGTCGCCTCGGTCACCGCCCAGGAACACAATACGGCCAACACCGCAAACAAGACCGGCCTGCATCGGACGACGGTCAGTCGGTACCTGGAACTTCTCGAAACCGTCTTCCTCATCCACCGGCTGCCGGTATGGTCCCGAAACCTGACCGCCCGGGTCGTCAAACACCCCAAGCTGCACCTCACCGACACCGGTCTTGCCGCCGCGCTGCTCGGTGTCTCTCCCGAGGCCCTGGCCAGGCCGGTGTCCGCGTCCCGTGGCCCGCTGATCGAAACTTTCATCGTCAACGAACTGGCCAAACAGGCCACCTGGAGCGAGAGCTCGGTGCGCCTCCATCATTGGCGGGTCAGCGGCGGCGCCGAGGTCGACATCCTCCTGGAACGTGACGACGGCCAGATCATCGCCATCGAATGCAAGGCGACCGATACCGTCACCGGCAACGACTTCCGCGGCCTCACCACGCTCCGCGACCTGCTGGGCCCGCAGTTCGTCCACGGCATCGTCCTGCACACCGGACGCCAGGGAGCCCTCATGTTCGGGGACCGGCTGGTATCCCTTCCAATAGCCGCTCTGTGGGAGACCGGAAACTGACTCGGCCTCCCCTCCGCGCAGCTTAGAGCG